>NZ_VFTH01000008.1:0-241108 GCF_006439375.1 Mesorhizobium sp. B4-1-1 | reverse complement strand
CCCCGCGCCACTTCCCCGCCCGCGCGATAGACGGTGCGCTCCCTCGGCACCGCCACCACCGCTTCCGGGACATGCTCTGCCTTCAGCGCGACGAAATCCGCCTTGGCGCCGACGGCGATGCTGTAGCCCTCGAGCCCGAGCGCCTTGGCGCCGGCATGGCTCACCACGTCGTAAGCGGCTTCCAGTTCCCAGTCCTCGTAGAAGCCGGAGCGGTAGCCGATCATGTTGGCGCGGTTGAGCATGTCGCCATCGCCATAGGGCCACCAGGAATCGCGGATGTTGTCGGAGCCGGCGAAGACCGTAACGCCCGCCTTGCGCAGCGCGGCCACCGGCGGGAAAGGATGATCGCCGGGCGCGTTGGTCATGATGGCGACGCCGGCGGCGGCGATCCGCTCGCCGACTCCGGCCAACGCATCGGCGGAGATGTCGCCCAGCCCGTAGGCGTGGCTGACGGCGACTTTTCCCTGCATGCCCAGTGCCGCGGTCCGGGCGACTATTTCCTCGATCTCGAACAGGCCAAGCGTGCCGCGGTCATGCAGGTGGATGTCGACGCCGGCGCCGTGCTTTCCGGCAAGGCCGAAGACGACATCGAGATGGCCTTTCACATCGCGGTCGAAGCTTGCCGGGTCGAGCCCGCCGATCAGGTCGCAGCCGAGCTTGAGCGCCTCGTCGAGCAGCTCCGCGGTGCCTGGCGAGGACAGAATGCCGCTCTGCGGGAAGGCGACGAGCTGGATGTCGATCAGGTCGCGGTATTTCTCCCGCACGCCAAGGATCGTCTCGACATGCTTCAGCCCGACCGCGGCGTCGACCATGACATGGCTGCGCATGGTAAGGCTGCCATTGCCGACGCAGAGCTCCAGCTGGCTTTTCGCGCGCTCTTCCATCGGCGCGGCCTGCTCGAGATTGCGCATCTGGAAGGCGACCCGCTCGCGCACGTCAAAACCATTGGTGCAGGGAATGTGCGGGCGCCAGGCATCGCCATAGAAGGAGGTGTCGAGATGGATATGACCCTCGACGAAAGCGGGCAGCACGAGCTGACCCGCGAGATCGATGGCGCCAGCCGGCGGCGGCGTCGCATTGGCTGCAGGCACGATGGCGCTGAAACGGCCGCCGGCGACGGCGAGATCAGCGACCATGCCATCGGCAAGCCTGGCGTTGAGAAAATGAATCTGGTCCACGATGCAATCCATTGAAAAGGAAGCCTCAGTCGTCGCCGGTCGGGCGGACCAGGTCAATGCGGATCGAGGGAGAAAGTGTTTCCCTTGTGGGAGAAGGCGGATCGGCGCGCAGCGCCGAGACGGCTACTGGGAGGAATGAGGCGTCGATGAGGGCCGCACGGCCACGGCTGAGCGAGTGGTATCGCCAAGCTGGAACACCCCTCATCCGTCCGAGCTTCGCTCGGCCACCTTCTCCCACAAAGGGGAGAAGGGAAGAGCCCGCCATATACCGTTTTCGCGGAAGTTTCAGCGGGCGGCAAATGTGCCATGATGCAGTCTGCGGTATGAGGCCGCCGTGGTCGACGCGGACGCCCAAGCACATCCCCAACAATGCGCCCCCAACGGCCGCGTCGACCATGAACGGAAATGGCAACGGCGACCTTGCCCTAGGTCGCCGCTTTTTTGGCCGGCCCCGCTTTTGGTCAGCGTTGCGTGCCGGCGTATTCGGCGACCAGCGGCTCATATTCTTCGAAGGACGGCAGCGCTTCGTAGCTGTGCGCGGCCGATGTCGTGGCCCAGGGCAATTTCTCACTGGTCCAGGTCTCGATGAATGGCGTGAACCAGGCATGCTCGTCGAGCATCGTCGGGCGCAGGTTGACGAACCAGTCGATCCCCTCTGGTCGCGTGAACATCCAGGTCATGCAGTAGCCGCAGAAATAGTGCTTCGACGTGCCGTGCAGGCCGCCGACCACAGGCTCGCCCTTGGTCACCTCGAAGCCTTCCGAGGGGATCGCCGCGCTCAGCGAATAGGCGCTGGACGACATCGACTGGCAGCCGGTGCAATGGCAGGCCATGGTGAGCAGCGGCTTTGCCGAAATCTTAAGGCGCACGCGGCCGCAGCGGCAGCCGCCTTCGGCGGGGAGAGTGAGGGTGGGCAAAAATAGCTCCTTGAGTTGGGGGGCTTCTCTTCTCCCTTGTGGGAGAAGGAAGAATGCGCTCAGCCTTCCGTCAGCTCTGCCGTGGTCGCCATCCGCACGCCCTGCCCCTCGAAGGCCTCGTTGTGGCGGGCGATGATGTCGGGCGCCTTTTCCTTTTCGCTGTCCAGCGTCGAATGCGCGTCGGAAACCACGGTGACGCCGAGGCCTTCGGCAAAGGCTCCCTTCACTGTGGCGGCGACGCAGAAATCGGTCTGGGCGCCGATGAGCACGACGTTCTTCGCGCCCTGCCCCGCTACCCATGCTGCTAGGTCAGGGTTGGAGAAGGCGTTGCCGACGCTTTTGCCAAAGGTCGGTTCGTCGGCGGCCTGGCCGAGCAGCGGCCATACCGGCCACCCGGAAGCGCCCGGCGCCAGCGGATCGCCGGGCGGTCCGTCATGGCGGATGAAGGCCACCTTGCGGCCCGTGTGCCGCGCCCAGTCAATCAGCCTGCGGGCGCGCTCAGCGATCGTGTCGGCGTCGTGGATCGGGGGATCGAAACGGCCGTCGAACATGCCGGTCTGCAGGTCGATGACGATCAGCGGCGCGGCGGCGGAGGGGGCGGTAGCTGGCATGGCGCGAAGATAGCGTGGGTGAGGGATGGGTCAAGGAGGAGGCAGAGCCGGAACCGTAGCTACCGGCAGGAACCATCATACATCGGCCCTTCAGCGCCTCCGCCAGCGCGTCGCGGAAGACCGCGATCGAGCATTGCCTGGGCCTGGGGCGGCTGGAACGCGGTGTGGGCCACGGGCGCGGTGTTCGGGTTGGTGGCGCTGGTGGTGGATTGGACCGGGTAGCACGATCTTCGCTTCTCCGCTTGCGGGGGGAAGGGAAGCTACCCAATCCCACCTGTCACCGTATATGCCCCGCCGACGCGCCCATCCGGCGACCTCACAATGGCCGTGACGATCGAACCATAGGAACCGCGCCAGACGCTATGGAAGCCTTGATGGGTCGTGGCCGGTACGATCACGCGACCGGTGAATCGGTTACCGCTGCCTTGCAGGGAAACCGGCTCACCGTTGACGTGGACTTTCACCACCGCCGCGTCGCCGGTCTCCAGCGCGATCGCGATCTCATCGGTGGCGCCGGAGCGCGTCGTCTCAGCCGTAAGCGCCAGCGTGAGGTGGGCATCACCAACACGACTTGCCGCGCCCCTGCCCTCGAACACATCGTCGGCAAGCGCCGGCGTGCGCGGCGGAACGGTGCGCCGCCTGGTGGCCCGCTCATAGTCGCCGGCGATGGTCAGCAAAGCCACGTCGTCATAGGCCCTGCCGGCGAAGGTGAGGCCGACCGGCATGCCGATATCGGCCATCGTTCCCATCGGCACCGTCACGGTCGGGATGCCGAGATGGCGCCAGACCAGATTGCCGTTGGCGACCCAGGTGCCGTTGCGCCAGGCGAGCATGGCCGAGGCCTCGTCGACATCGGCATCGGCCGGGCCGACATCGGCGACCGCCGGCAGCACCACGGCATCGAGGCGGTTGGCATCGAGCCAGTCCTCGAAATCGATACGGCGCGTTGCCTCCAGGCCTTTCAGTCCCGCCTCGATGGCGGGAATGTCCGCCAGCGGCGCCACGCCCTGCTTCGCCCGCTCGACATATTGCGCCAGATCGAAATCGGCATCGCCATAGCGGTCGCGCAACGCGCCCGGCGGCTGCGGGAAGATCTTTGCGCCGTCGACCGAAGCGAGATCGGGGATCGCAGGATCGGCATTGGCGCGCAGGAAATCGTCCCAGGACCAGATGGACAGGTCCCAGATCTCGCGCTCGGCGAATTCAGCCGGCACCAGCCCGCGATCGACCATGGTACGCGCGCCAGGGCGGTCGCGCTCGTAATTGGAGACGACGGGGAAATCGACCTCGACCACCTCGGCCCCGAGCGCTTCCAGATCGCGCGCCGCCTGACGCCACAGATCCAGCACCGAGGCGCGGGTCTCGATCGGGCGGTCGGCGCCTTCGTCCTTGCCGACATACATTTTCGGCACGCCGAGCCGTTTGCCCTTCAGCGCGCCTTGCAGCGGGAGCGCGGCGTAGCTCGCCGGCCGCAGCGCCGATGCTTTCGGGATCTGAACCCAGGGCTGCACGCGCCAGAAATCGCCACGCGTCTCGGCATCGTCGGCGACGATGACATCGAGCAGTTCCAAGAGGTCGGGAACGGTCCGCGTGTGCGGCACCACCACATCCATGGTCGGCACGAGAGGCCAGTTGCCGCGCGCCGAGATCCCGCCGCGCGAGGGCGTGTAGGCCACCAGCGCGTTGTTGGAAGCCGGCGCCCGGCCGGACGACCAGGTTTCCTCGCCGAGCCCGAAGACCGCAAAGGACGCGGCGGTCGCCGTCCCCGAGCCGTTGGACGAGCCGGAAGCGAAGGCAGCGGTGAGAAAGTCCTTGTTGTACGGGCTCTCGGCGCGGCCATAGACGCCGCGCTGCATGCCGCCATTGGCCATAGGCGGCATGTTGGTGAGGCCGATCAATACCGCGCCGGCGGCGCGCAGCCTGGCGATGGTGAAGGCGTCCTCGTTCGCCGTGAGATGCTGGAAGGCCGGCGAGCCGGCCGCTACCGTCAGCCCCTTGGCCTTGTAGCTGTCCTTGGCAGTGTAAGGGATGCCGTCGAGCGAGCCGAGGGTTTTGCCCTCGCGACGGCGGCGGTCCGAAGCTTCCGCCTCCTCGAACATGTTCGGGTTGAGGATGGGGACCGCGTTGAGCGCGATGCCGTGGCGGTCGAAATGCGCAATGCGGTTGAGATAGGCACCGACCAGTTCGACGCTGGTGACAGTGCCATCTTCCAGCCCGCGGCGCAGGTTGGCGATCGAGGCTTCGACGAGGTGGAGGTTGAGCATGATGGGCGGGACGCTGACTGCTAGGTTTGTCTATCCACCTAGGATGACGGCGCGCGCGTGACTTGTACAGTGAACTCCCCCTGTCCCCTTCGGCGACATCTTCCTCGAGGACGGGAGATCAAGCGCCCTAAACCCCCAGCACGTCCTTCACCCTCTCTCGCGTGTAAGGCACATCGTATATGCGCTTGCCGGTCGCATTCCGGAATGCGTTGGCGATGGCGCCGGCGGTAGGGCCTTGGGCGGCTTCGGCGACGCCGAGATAAGGCGTGCCGGGGTTATCGACGACCTGCACCTCGATGCTGTCGGGCACCGCGCTGAAGCGCAGGATCGGATAGGTCGACCAGTCCGGACTCAAGATGCGCGTTCGATCGAAATGCACGGCCTCGTAAAGAGTCCAGCTCATCGACTGCAATATGCCGCCTTCGGTCTGGTTGATAATCGAATCCGGGGCGACGGCCTCGCCGCAATCGACCGCCGCGACGACGCGCGACACCTTGATCGCGCCGCTGTCGCTGTCGACATCGGCCTCCAGCGCGATGGCAAGATAAGCGGCGTGGTTCTTGTATTTGGCGAAGGCAAAGCCTCTGCCCCGGCCCTCCGGCAGGGGTATCTTCGACCAGCCGAACTTTTCGGCCGCCACCTCGATCACCTTTTTGGCGCGCGGGTCCTTCAGGTGGCGCAGGCGGTATTCGACCGGATCGGCGTTCGCCGCCAGCGCCAGTTCGTCCATGAAGCTTTCGATGGAGAAGACGTTGCAATAGGCCCCCAAGCCGCGCAGCGCGGACACGCGCACCGGCATGTCGGCGACGAAGTGCCAGTTCACGCGCTGGTTGGGCACGTCATAGAGCGGGATCGCGTTGCGGTCGCCATTGCCGAGCGGAGAGATTTGCAGCTCGGCGGGATCGGGCGGGAAATGCCGTTCCATCAGCCTGCCGGCGATCAGCGATCCGGCGGAACCCGGCCGCGTGCCATGGTTGTTGCTCCACAGGTCGTAGTGCCAGTTCACGATGTTGCCGTTCTGGTCGAGCGTGGCACTCGCCCTGGTCAGCATCGCCGGTCCGTATGGCTCCCATAGATGCTCCTGGTCGCGCATCCATTGCACGCGCACCGGCTTGCCCGGCACTTTCTGCGCGACCAGCGCGGCGTCGGCCGCCGCATCGTCGGCGCCGTTGTGGCCGTAGCAGCCCGAGCCCTCGGTGTGGATGCAGCGCACCTTCTCCTGCGGCACGCCGAGCATCTGGGCGATCGCCTTGCGATCGGGATAGACGCCTTGCGTATGCGTCCAGACCGTCGTCAGGCCATTGTCGAGCATGGCCACCGCGCTCGATGGACCGATAGAGCCGTGCATCTGGTAGGCGCGCGTGAATTGCGCCTGGAGCGTCCTGGCGCCCGGCGCGCTGTCGGCGCCGACGGAGGTCACCGTGCCGACTTTCGACACGGCCTTTTCCAGGAAAGCCGAAATATCGTTCGGGTCGGGAAGCGCGGGCTGCTCCTGCCACTTCGCGACGGCGGCCATGGCGCGCATGGCCTTCACGGCCTGGAACTCCTGCTCGGCGACCACGGCCAGGAAATCGCCGTCGCGCACCACGGCGATCACGCCAGGCATCGCCTTGACCGCGACATCGGCGAAGTCGGTGAGCTTCGCGCCGTAGCTCGGCGGCCGCACGACGCGGGCATGAACCATGCCCGGCGGGCGCATGTCCTGGACATAGGCCTCGCCGCCGGTGACCTTGTCCGGGATGTCGACCCGCGCGAAAGGCTTGCCGATCGCGCGATAGGCTGCCGGCGGCTTGAGCCTGGTATCCGCCGCCGCATCGACATGAAGGAAATCGGCCGAGACCAGTTCGCCATAACCGGCCTTGGCGCCGTTCGGGCCGACGACCGCTCCCGCCTCAGCCTTCAGCGCCTCGACCGGCGCGCCGAGCTTTTCGCTGGCCTTGGCGATCAGGATCTGCCGCGCCTGCGCCGAGGCATAGCGGATGGCGGTGCCTGAATTCTGGATCGTCTGGCTGCCGGCGGTGTAGCCTTCATTCGGCGTCAGCGCGGTGTCGGCGGTGATCAGTTTGATCGCTGCCGGCTCGACCTCCAGCTCCTCGGCGGCAACCTGGCGCAGCGACGTCTTGGTGCCTTGGCCAAGCTCGGCCTTGCCGGTGAAGACGGTGATCGAACCGTCGGCGTCGATGCGGATCCAGGCGTCGAGCGAGGGCGTGTCAGCCAGACTGCCGGGCAATTCGGGTTTCGCCGTCTGGGCGCCCGGCGCGCTCGGTACCTCGCCCTGCTGCGCCTTGGCCGGAATGGCGAAGGATACGACCAGCGCGCCGGCTCCCGCCAGGAAGCCGCGGCGGGTGACATCGGGAAGCAGGTTCGGTGCGTTCATCATCCCCTCCCGGTGGCGGCTGCCGGCGCCATGTTGCCGGCGGACTTGCCCTGCATCAGGTCGCGGGCGCGGGCCACGGCCCGAAGGATGCGCATATGCGTGCCGCAGCGACAGAGATTGGGCTCCAGCGCCTGCCTGATGTCGACGTCGGCGGCATCGGGCTTTGCCTCGAGCAGCGCCTGCGCCCGCATCATCATGCCGGCGATGCAATAGCCGCATTGCGCCGCCTGTTGTTCGATGAAAGCTTTTTGCATCGGTCCGGGATCGTCGATGGTGCCAAGGCCCTCGACCGTCTTGATCGCGCGCCCCTCGACCAGCATGGCAGGCGTCAGGCAGGAAAAGACCGCCTTGCCGTCGACCATCACCGTGCAGGCGCCGCACTGGCCGAGGCCGCAGCCGAACTTGGCGCCGTTGAGCTTCAGATCGTTGCGCAGCACATAGAGCAGCGGCGTCGCCGGATCGACGTCGACGTCATGTGACGTGCCGTTGACGTTGAGCTTGACCATTAGTCCTTGGCTCCCACATTGTCCGGGCTGCGCTCGATGCCGTCCGAAGGCCGGACGCTGACCCGGTATTTGCCGCTCCTGGTGTCGGCGGTCTTCGCTTTCGCGTCCGCCCATGCCGGCTTCTGGGCATAGGCCTCGCGCAGATAGCCGAGCAGGTCCGCCACCTGATCGTCGGTCAGCGTCGCGGCGAAGCCCGGCATGATCGGGCTCTCCCGGCCGCTCGCCGCCGGCAGGCCAAAGAGCACGACGTTGATTGCATTTTGCGGCTCGCGCGCGGCGATCGTGCTGGAGAGATGGAAATCGATGCCGCCGAAAGGCTGCGGGCGGCTGCCGTCATGGCAGGTGGCGCAGGCCGCCTGGTAGATCGCGCCGCCGCGGCTTGTCGGACTGCCGGTGGTGGCGCTGGCCGGTATCGGCGTGCCACCCTGGTCGGCCGAAAGCTTCTTGCGGATGTCCTCGGCTGCCGCCGCGCGCTCCGGCGTCGGCTCGCCCATCCGCGAGATCAGGTAAGTGGCGACGGCGCTGATATCGGTATCGGGAAGCCGGCCGAGATTGCCGGTGACCTCCGCCATCGGTCCATTGGCCACGCCGTGATCGGCGTGCCAGCCTTGGCGCAGATAAGCAAAGAGGCTGTCATGCGTCCACGGGATCGGCGCCGAGGACGATGCATCGAGCGCGAAGGCATCCCAGCCCTCCGCTTCGCCGCCTGCCAGATGCGCGCCTTTCCGCTCGGCGCCCAGGGCGTTGCGCGGCGTGTGGCAAGCGCCGCAATGGCCAAGCCCTTCGACGAGATAGGCGCCGCGGTTCCACTCGGCTCTCTGCGCGGCATTCTCGCGATAGGCGCCCTTGTTGAAGAAGAGCAGCTTCCAGCCGGTCAGCACGAAGCGCAGGTTGAGCGGGAACGGCAGCTCATTGGCGGGAGGCCGGTTCTCAACGGCGTGCCGCGTCATCAGATAGGCGTAGAGCGCCTGGTTGTCCTCGTCGGAGACCAGCGTGAAATGGTCGAACGGGAAGGCCGGATAAAGGTGATCGCCGTCGCGCTCGACGCCTTCCCGCATCGCCCGGCTGAAGGCAGCTTCCGACCAGCGGCCGATACCGGTCTCGGGATCCGGCGTGATGTTGGTGGAATAGATGGTGCCGAATGGCGTCGGCACCGCCAGCCCGCCGGCGAAGGACTTTCCGCCGGGCTTGGTATGGCAGGCCGTGCAGTTGCCGACCGAAGCGAGCAGCGCCCCCTTCTCGATCAGCGCCTGGTCGAAGGAGGCGCGCTGCGGCGGTTCGATCGGATCGATCGCCGGCTTCCAGCCATAGGCGGCAAAGCCCCCCAGGCAGACGACAATGAGAATGAGAACGCCGATCCAGAAGCGTTTCAAGGAGGTACTCCTTGCGTGAGGCGGGCGGGCACGCGTCGCAGGCGTGGCGCCATGCGAGGAGAACTAGGTTCGAGCCGCGGGGCGTCAATGTCAGCCGATCTCCCTCCTTTGTGGGGGAGATCGGCTATCACGCGGGCTTTCGCCAATCGGCAACGCTATTCCGGCGCCCCCGCGAACAGCACCTTGCCATCGCCTCCCGCGGCCGGCCAGTCGCGGATGGTGCGGTCGATGCCTCCGGTCAAAAGCGTGCCGTCGGCGGCGAAGGCGACCGAATACATGGGACCGGTGCCGGGATCGAACTCGGCGATCTCGGCGCCGGTGTCCAAGTTCCAGATACGCGCCGTGCCGTCGAGCGAGACGGAGCCGAGCCGCCTGCCGTCGGCCGACAGGGCCAGCGCGTAGACCGTGCCGGAATGGCCCTCGAAACGTCGCACTTCCTTGAAGCTGTCGAGGTCCCAGAGTTTTATCGTGTAGTCGCCGCTGCCGGTCACCGCGTGGTGACCGTCGGCCAGGAAGACCGCGCCATAGGCGCCGCGGTCGTGGCCGTGCCAGCCGCGCAGTTGCTTGCCCGAAACGATATCCCAGAGCTTCAGCTCGCCGTCGATGCTGCCCGTGAGCGCCCTGGTGCCGTCGGGCGAGATGGCGACGGAGCTCACCGACCAGTCGTGGCCCGGCAGCACGTGCAGCACCGCCCCCTTCCCCAGGTCCCAAACCACGACGGAACCGGTGTCGTGACCGCTGACGGCGCGCGTGCCGTCCGGGCTGATCTTCAGTTGCCTGACGCCGCCGTTCGCCCCTGAGGAGAAGACGTGCAGCGCCGCGCCGTCGGACAGCTGCCGCAGCACGATCTCGCCGTCGTCGCCGGCGGTCAGCGCGGTCTTGCCGTCGGGCATGAAAAGCGCGGTGCGTGCCATGTCCTTGTGCTGACCAAGATCGCGGATCAGCCGCTTGCCATCGACGTCCCAGAGCTTGATCATGCGGTCGGTGCTGGCGCTCAAGATCTCGCGGCCGTCGGCAGACACCGCCAGCCAGACGACGGCGTCGCGGTGGCCTTCCAGCGCGGTCGGCTGGGCCGGAGGTGCCGGCGGAGGCGGCGCCTCCGTCTGCGGCGGCGTTGCGGGCGCGAGTGCCGTCTGCTCGGTTGGCTGAACAGGCTGTGCCGGTTGGGCAGGCCGCGGCGCGGACTCGGCCGGCGGCGCGGGTTTCGCGACTTCTTCCTGCGTGGGTGCGGGCGCGGTTGGCTTTGCGCTCGCCTCCGGCGTGGTTGGTTTTGTGCTCGCCTCCGGCTCGGGCTTCGGCTCGGATGGCCGAGGCGCCGGCGCCGCCGGCGCGGTGGCGACTTCCTTCGCCGGTTCGCCGCCCGGCCGCTGCGTCCGCCACGGGCCGAACTGGTCGGCGACGATGACAAGCAGCGCCAAAAACGGCAAAGCGAGTGCCGCGCGGCGCAGCCGCGGATGGCCGGCCGGCGCGATCTCGGCGTCACGGCCGAACAAGGGGGCGGCCGGATCGTGCCTGGCGGCGCCCGGCAGCAGGCCGGCGAGGAAAAGCAGCCCGGCAAGAACCGACAGCACGCCGGCCACGCCGAAGATTTCCAAGCGCGCCATCGCCAGCGGCTTGGCACCCAGCGTCGGATAGAGCTTGGCGAAACAGGCAATGCCGACGATCAGCATCGCCAGCGCCAGCAGCCTGTCGGTCGATCTTTTCATCCACCCCCCGGTCCTCCCGCCTGAATGCGGAAGGCGCATCAGCCATCCTAGCCGAGCTTTCCTGCCAGGCTAAGTGCAAGACATCACACGAGGAAAGATTAATCTGCCTCGGCCTCCAGGCGCGTTCTTCCGCCCAGCGACTGCCCGGCTTTTCAACTTTACTCGACCGGGGGACCAATATCCCGCCGACTAGCTTGAGGCGTTGAGGTCTTTCTCTTCGTTGAACGCCGGTCGCGTGAGCAGAAAGCCACACTCCCCAAGAATAAAGAACTCAACCACTCGCTTTGGTTGACAGGAAACGCTCTTATGACATTATCCGGCGGGGATTTTCAGGAGAGCCATTAGCATGAAGAAGATTTACGAGAAGCCTATCTTCGTCCGCAAAGGCAAGCTTTCGACAGTCACGGCATTGAACAGCCCTTCCAACCCCCTCCCGGGTTGACCATCGGGAATAGCGATCGTTGGGCCCGTCTGGGAAGCAGCTATAGGCGCTGCTCAGGTTGGCGCGAGCGTTTGGAGAGGTTTTTCATGAAGAAGGTCTACGAGAAGCCCAGCCTCATCCGGAAGGGCAGGCTTTCGGCAGTTACGGCGAACGCTCCGGTTTCGACGGACTGATCGGCCTACGATCGAACACGCCTGCATGCAGGCGTGGCATGTTGGACCGACAACTTGTCGGCCGGTTGTTTTGGGTGAATCGAGGACTTCGGAACATGAAGAAAGTCTATGAGAAGCCAACCTTCGCCAGAAAGGGCAAGCTTTCGGCCATCACCGCACTCAACGGCGCCGGTTCAGGTCCCATCAATGGAACCGGGCCGGTGATCTGACCGGTTCTCCCCGCGCTTCTTGATAATACGCGACGGCCGACGCCGGCAATCTCGACTTGACGATCGCACAACTTGATCAGCATCGAGCAATTTCGGCGACTTCAGCGCACCAGCACCAAACCGTCCAGCACAGCTTGCCAATAGTGCTTCGTGGAAATGCGCACGCGCGTCACCGCCTTCAGCATCGGTGCGTAGTGGACCGGAGCCAACGCCGAGAGCGCGATCTCGTCGCTGGCGACCAGTTCGTCATCGAGCCAGCTTTCGACCAATGCGATCTCGCCTTCCGAAGCCAGCCATGCGGCGGTGAGCATAATCGAATGAAAGCCGAAGGGCGTCGTGCCGGCAAACTCCGCCGGGTGGCCGCTGCTGGTATAGGCAACGCGGCCGCGTGAGAGATTGCCGTTGAGATAGCCCTCGCTGTCATTGACGTACTGGCTCGTCAGGGCGTTCAGGTTGCGCCAATCGAGACCGGCATAACCACAGGGAATTTTCTGAAAAGGCAGGGTGGTGACAGCGTTGAAGTCGACCGTTTCGAGGGCCGCATCGGCTGCGATCGCGTCCGATCGCAAAAGTCCGAGATCGGCCGGATAGGGCGTAAGCGCCAGGCGACGATCGAGACCCGATCCAGAGATCGTCAGCGTGTCGGCGTCGGAGGAGAGACCGACAAGGAAGTCGCCGGGCAGTAGCGCTCTGGTTTCCAGGACCCTGCCCTTGCCGATGACCTGAAGCGCCGCTTCGGTCGCTGTCCTGCCGCGAATGAAACGTCCTGGCGAGAGACCGACCGCCTTCGGCAAGTCCTCGCCGGCGAGACCTGACGGCGCGCCGGGCATGGTGCCGAGGTGGAGCGACTGATCCTCATTGCCGGTGCTCACGCGCCAGCCTTTCGGCACCGAGACCGAAAACCGGTAGGTTCCGGGCGCGCGCAGGACGGCCCGATGTTTCTTCGCCGACATGACGAAATTGGCGAAGCCGCCATTGTTGGTTCGCACCGCCGCGAGGAACGCGCCCTTTTCGTCATAGGCCCTTACCACAATGCCGGCGATCGGCCGGTCGGCCTGCCCGAACTTGCCGTCGCGGTCGACATCCATGAAGACGAAGGACGAATAGTTGAGCGCTCCGCGGCTACCGCCCCAGCCAGCTCGCGGCGCATAGTCGCCCGCCGGATTGGAGTTGCCGCGCGCCCTGCGGCGCTTGCGGCGCCAGCGCAGCACGATCGCGACGAGGGCTACAGCGCCGGCAAGGACGAGGGCCGAGAGGAGGGCGACGAGGATGGTATCAGCCATTGCGAGGCGGCAACGGCTGGAGACACGTGTTCAAGACCACGAGCATGAAATTTTATCCCCTCCAACTCTTCAGCAGATTAGCGTTGGACATCAACACCGCAAGTCGTTGCTGTGGAAGGCGCATGATTGAGACGCCGGCGGGAACGCCAGCGCTATCGGAACTATTGGACCACGGTTTTACCAGCAGAAGGCTTCCCCAGGTGTCGACGGGCCGCTCTGGTCGAATGCTTGACAGAATCCACTCACTTGAGATCATTTACTGGAGTATTGGAGGGCAACCCATGAAGAAGACTTACGAGAAGCCGGTTTTGATCCGTAGAGGCAAGCTTTCCGCGATTGTGGCGGGCTCGCCTCCGCCCGCTCCGCCCCCGTGATCGGCATCCAGGATTTGATTCTCAACGATCCTCGCTACGGCGGGGATTTTTTTCTCACCCCAACTCCACCCAAACCGGCGCATGATCGCTGGGATTGTCGCCTCCCCGTACCTCGCGGTCGATGCCCGCCCCTTTCAGTTTTCGAGCGAGCTTCTTCGACAGCAATATGTGGTCGAGCCGCAGGCCCGCGTCGCGCGGCCAGCGGTTCCGTCGATAATCCCAGAAGGTGTAGAGTTTTTCTTGCCTGGGAAAAACCTTGCGCAGGGCGTCGGTCCAGCCCTGCTCGATCAGCGCGACAAAGGCGGCACGGCTTTCGGGCTGCACCAGCGCGTTGTCGTCATAAGAGCGGGTGGCATATATGTCGCGCGGCTCGGGCACGATGTTGAAGTCGCCGGCCAGCGCCACCGGCAGGCCAGTGTCGAGCAGTTGCTCCGCATGCGCCGCGAAGCGCTCGTGCCAGGCGAGCTTGTAGTCGAATTTCGGCCCCGGCCGCGGGTTGCCGTTGGGGGCATAGAGGCAGGCGATGACGACGCCGTC
Source organism: Mesorhizobium sp. B4-1-1 (assembly GCF_006439375.1). Taxonomy (NCBI): domain Bacteria; kingdom Pseudomonadati; phylum Pseudomonadota; class Alphaproteobacteria; order Hyphomicrobiales; family Phyllobacteriaceae; genus Mesorhizobium; species Mesorhizobium sp. B4-1-1. Next base: position 227,158 of record NZ_VFTH01000008.1, on the reverse strand, counting down.
GACCGCCGCCTCGATGTAGCGGGCCTGGCGGTCGGCATCGTCGCCGGGCAGCGCATCGCGTGTCAGCACAGGCTCGGCGCCGCGCGCGAGGATCGCCACGCCGTTCCAGGTCGGCTCGCCCTTCCACACCGCGCCATAGCCGGCTTTGGCCAGGCGGGTCAGCGGGAATTGGGTGTCGCGCGCCTTCAACTCCTGCAGGCAGACGACGTCGGGTTTAGCGCGCGCGAGCCAAGCCAGGAGATTCTCCAGCCTGCTGTTGATGTTGTTGACGTTGAAGGTGGCGAGTTTCATTTTTGAATGCCGAAGGCGCCTCTCGCCTCGTCATCCTCGGGCTTGACCCGAGGATCCATTCCGTTACGTTCGCCGTGGAGCGCGGCGGAGCAAAATCCTGAACCGTTGCAACGCTTTAACGTCACGGCATGGATCCTAGGGTCTGCGCGCGTCGCTTCGCTCCTTGCTTCGCCCTAGGATGACGACCGATGTGGACGTTCCGCCCACGCCTTTGTCGTCTCCGCCACCGTCTTCAGGTGATCCCCCGTCGAAAAACCCGAGATCGCCTTGCGCGGCTTGAGATCATGATCGCCGTCTTCCAGCCAAACCACCTCGATGGCCGGGGAAAGCCCATAGGTCGCGACCTCGTCCTTCGTGCCGAACTCATCGCGCGTGCCCTGGAAGATCAGCGTCGGCGTCTTCAGGTCGATCAGATGCTTCGTGCGCAACTGCTCCGGCTTGCCCGGCGGATGGAACGGATACCCAAGACAAGCCAGCCCGGCGATCTCGCCCTTGGCGAACATCTCGTCGGCGACCATCGAAGCGACTCGGCCGCCCATCGACTTGCCGCCGATGATCAGCTTGCCGGTCACGCCCTTGGCGCGCAGGTCGAGGATCGCCTTCACATATTCCGGGTTCACCGTCTCGGCGCGCGGCGGCGGCTTGCGATGGCCGTAGCGGCGCGCCGCCATGTAGTGAAATTCGAAGCGCGCGACCTGAAAACCGGCCGCTGCGAGCGCCTTGGCGGTGGCGGTCATCGAAGGCGAATCCATTGACGCGCCGGCGCCATGGGCGAGAAGGATGGTGACGGGGGCGATGTCATCGCCGTCGAAGAGGAAAGAGGTCATGGGGTGTGCTTTCGGGAAGGGCCGCGTTCCTTCACACCCCCCTTTGCCCTGCCGGGCATCTCCCCCGCAAGGAGGGAGATCAGCCGTCGCGTCGGCTTTCGCCAACCGCTAGCGGGGAAGGAAAGGCGCGGCGCATGAACTGCTAATCTCCCTCCTTGCGGGGGAGATGTCCGGCAGCACAGAGGGGGGTGCTCAAGCGCGAACATCTCGCTCACCTGCTATATGCAGATCGACGAACTGGATGCCTTTCTGCGCAGTTCGCGCCCATTCAGACTCTGCGTCCAACTCCAGGTACCGTACCCAGAGCCGCCGCGCTTCCGCCAGATTGCCCGCGTCGAACTCCAGCCGCGCCAGGTTGAACACCGGGTCGGCGTAAGTTTTGTCGAGCGCCATCGCCTTCTGCAAATGCCGCCGCGCCGAGGCAACCTTGCCCTCGTCGCTCATCAGCCCGGCAAGATTGAACCAGGCTTCGACGAAGCCCGGATCGAGTTTTATGGTGCGGGCATAATCATGCGCCGCCTCGGCAATCCGGCCGGCGCCGCGCAGGCAATTGGCGCGGTTGAAGGCGGCGATTGCATCCTTGGGATCGATCGCCAGGCAGCGCTGGTAAAGGACCGCGGCATCGTCGTGGCGGCCCCCCTCTTCCGCCATCTCCGCCTCGGCAAAGAGTTCCTCCAGCGTATCGTCTTCCGGGCTGCCGAGGTCGAACAGCAATTGGCCGTCGAGCTCGCTTCGGCCTTCGTCGAGATAGATCGCGTCGGGCCGGCCATGCTGCGAGCCGAGGTTGAGCGACTTGGCGGTGAGCGAGGCGACCGGGCCGGAGCGGTGGACAGAGCGCGCAATGGCGCCCCAGGACGCACCGCTGGCGATCAGCCCGGCATATTTTCTAGCCAGGATCAGGTCGCGGAAGGAATAAGGCTCGGCGTCATGCTCGAAGGCGTCGAACAGCGACAACATGTCGAGATCGTCGCCGGATAGCCGCGACTGATCGATCAGCGATTGCCTGGAGAGCGAGGACGCTTCGGGCGCCCTCATCAGCCCAAGCAGGCGCAGGAAACCGTTCTCGCTGACCAGGGCGCGGCCGGCTTCGCGCTCTGCCTTCGCGCGGCGCTCGATCTCGACGTCGCCGGCTTTCGTCGCCTTGGCGAGAAGCGCGCGGCCGAAGACGACATGAGTGGTGCGCCGGGTGACGCCGCGCCTGAGTTCCGCATGGCGCCGCTCGACCTCGCGGGCGGCGAGCCTGAGCGGAAAGGCGGCCAGCGCGCCGATGACGCCGAAGACGGTGCCGGGAACGATCACTGGCCCTGCATTTCCCGTCACTTCTTGCTCTTGCCGACGGCCTTCAACAGGTTCGCCTTCAGCGGGTTCTCAGGCGCGGCGCCGCCGGCTGCCGCCTTCCTGGCGGGTTTTGCGGGTGCTTCCTCGGCCTTGCTCTTCGACTTGGCCGGGGGCTTCGCCTGCTGCGACAGGCTCGCTTTCAGCGCATCCATCAGGTTGATGACATTGCCGCGCTCGGGCGCCGCCGCGATGATCGGCTTGTGCCCTTTGAGCTTCTCGCGGATCATCGCCATCAGCGCCACCTCGTAGCGATCCTCGTAATTCTTCGGATCGAAGTGGGTTTCCTTCTGCTTGATCAGGGCCTCGGCCAGCTGCAGCATTTCCGCGTCGGGCTTGGCATCCGGGATGTTGCCGAAATATTCAGTGGTGCCGCGCACTTCGTTGGGGTTCCTCAACGTGCAGACGAACATGCCGTTCTCGCGCGCGCCTATCGTCACCACGCGCTCGCGGCTGGAAAGCACCAGGCGGGCGATGGCGACCTTGCCGGACTTGCGCATGGCCTCGCGCAGCACCGCGAAGGTTTCCTCGGCCATGGCGCCGTCGGGCGCCAGGTAATAGGGCGCATCCTGGTAGATGACGTCGACTTCGCCTTCGTCGACGAAGGCCTCGATGTTCATCGTGTGATTGGATTCGATCCGGACCGCATCGAGGTCGGCGTCGTCGATGATGATGTACTGCTTGTCCTCATATTCGTAGCCGCGCACCAAATCCGAGCGCTCGACGAGGCCGAGTTCGGGATCGACCGGCTTCATGTTGATGCGGTTGTGGGTCTTCTTGTGCAACTGGTTGAACGAGATGCGCTCGCTCGCGCTGGTGGCCGGATAGAGCCGGACCGGACAGCTGACGAGACTGAGCTTGAGGTAACCTTTCCAACTTGCCCTGGGCGCCATGATGAACTCCTACGCGGCCATGCACTGACACTATGTTGGAGCATGGTCTTGTCCAAAAACCGGTTCCCGCCTTTTTGGGACCATGCTCGTTGCAGCGCTTCGTCCGTAGGACGATTGGGGCTGCGGAAATCCTACACCGACCCCTGATTGTACTGCCGAATTCCTGACGAAGTGTTTTCTGGGGCGGGTTGGCGTGAGAATAGTTCAAATTGTAGAAAGCGTCGATGCCTGGCGCTTTTCCTCGCCCCGCGAATGTGGGGAGAGGTGGCCGCGCAGCGGCCGGAGAGGGGGCAGCGCCGGCGTATGTTGTTAAGCGCCAGAGACATTCAGCTTCGCGCCACTCCCCCTCTCCGTCTCGGCTTCGCCGATCCACCTCTCCCCCCTCTCGCGGGGCGAGGAACTAGCGCTCGAACACCGGCAAATCCCTGGCCGCCTCATCGATCTTCGCCCAGGGATCGCCGGACGTCTCCAGCAGCCCCGGCAGCGAGGCGTAGTTCAGGTCCTCCGGCGCGTCGATCGTCTCCAGGTCGGTCCAGCTTACCGGCGTCGAGGCCGGCAGGTTGGTGCGGGCACGCAGCGAATAAGGCGCGGCGGACGTATGGCCGCGGGCGTTGCGGTGGAAGTCGATGAAGATGCGCTTCTTGCGGTTTTCCTTGCCCATCGTGGTGGTGAAGGTGTCAGGCGCGCTCGCGGCCAGCAAAGTCGAAATGGCGCTGCTCACCTGGTGCAGTTTCCTCCAGTTCTGCTTTCTGGTCACCGGCACGGTTATGTGGATGCCCTTGCCGCCGGAGGTCTTGGCGAATGGCACTAGGCCGAGGCTCTCCAGCCCGCCCTTGATGTGGACCGCCGCCTCCACCACCTCGCGCCAGGAAATCCCCTCGCCCGGATCGAGGTCGAAGACGATCTGGTCGGGCTTGTCGAGTTTTGTGCGATGCGTGCCCCAGGTGTGGAACTCGACGACGCCGAATTGTGCCAGCGCCAGATAGCCCTTGGCGTCCTCGACTGAGAGGTAGGTTTTCGTCTCGCCTTCCGAATTGGTGCTCTCGAACACCGCCACCGAAGGCGGCATGCCGGTGAAGGCGTGGCGCTGGAAGAAGCAATCTTGCGGCCGCCCTGTCGGGCAGCGCACCAGCGACACCGGACGGCCAGTGATGTGCGGCAGCATGAAATCGCCGACCAGCGCGTAATAGACGGCGATATCGAGCTTCGTCGGCCCGGTCTTGCCGAACAGTCGGCGCTCCGGATTGGTGACCCAGATCGTGGCGAGGTCGGATTCGGCGATCAGGCGCTTGCGCTTGACAGCAATAGGGGTGGTCAGCCCGCCGACATCGCGCAGACCGCGGAAGACGCCGTGGCGGATCGCATTGTCGGCGGTGCGGTTCGAATAGCGGATGCGGGCCGACAGCAGCGGCTTCACCCAGTGCATCTCGCGCATGATCTCGCGCGGCGCGCCTTCGGGGGGACTGGCGCCGGCGGTCAGCCGTTCCAGCCGGGCGAGCAGCTCCCGCGCCATCTCGCTGTCGAAGCCGGTGCCTACCTTGCCGCGATAGTGCAATTCGCCCTCGACGAACTCCGCCATGCCGAGCGCCGCCAGACCTTCCGCACGGTCGGAGACGGTGTAGCCGGCGATGACGAAATCGTCCGTCTTCTGCGCTTTCACCTTGGTCCAGCTTTTGGTGCGGCCGCTCTGGTAGATGGCGTCGGCGCGCTTGGAGACGACGCCTTCCAGACCAAGGTCAGAGGCCTGGTCGTAGAGCCCCTGCCCGTCGCCCTCGACATGGTCGCTGTACTGGATGGCGGCGTTGGCGGCGTGGCCTGCGAGCAGTTCGGCGAGCAAGGCCTTGCGCTTTTTGAGTGGGGCCTTGCGCAGGTCCCAGCCGTCGAGGTGAAGCAGGTCGAAAGCGTAGAAATGCAGCTTGGAGCCGGCGCCTTCGGCCAGCGCGTCCTGCAGCAGCGCGAAGCGCGAGATGCCCTTATCGTCGAGCACCATGATCTCGCCGTCGATGATCGCCTGTTGGACCGGCAGGCGCGAAAAAGCCTGCGGAAGATCGCCATAGCGCTTGGTCCAGTCGATGCCCGCGCGGGTCATCAATCTCACCGTTCCATCGACCACATGCGCTATCGTGCGGTAGCCGTCGAACTTGAGCTCGTGCAGCCAGAGCTCGCCGGTGCGCCCGGCGGGATCATCCCCGCCCGGCGGTTTCGGCACCTGCGTGGCGAGCTGCGGCTCGACGCGGCTTGGCGGGTCGCCTCTCACAGCGCCGGGCAGCGCGCCGGGCTTCAACGAACCGGCTTTCGGCGGCAAGCGCGGCGGTTTCTTCACGGCGACCAGTTCCTCGATGCGCCGTCCCGATTTCACGCTTTCCGGCCGCGCTTCGAGGATGTCGAGCTTGGGATCGGCAGCAAGATCGCGCTCCTTGAAGAGCAGCCAGTTTTTCTTGTTCTCATCCTCGCCGGGCTTGGGCTTCAGCCGCGTCAGCATCCAGCCGCCATTGAGCTTCTCGCCGGCAAGGCGGAACTTGAAAGCGCCGGTCTTGAGGCTCTTCGCGACATCTTCCATCGGCGCCCAGGTGCCGGTGTCCCAGACGATCATCGGGCCGCCGCCATATTCGCCTTCGGGGATGACGCCCTCGAAGTCGATATATTCGATCGGATGGTCCTCGGTCTCGACGGCGAGACGCTTGTCGGCCGGGTTGAGCGAAGGACCGCGCGGGACGGCCCAGCTTTTGAGCACGCCGCCGACTTCCAGGCGCAGGTCATAGTGGTCGGCTGTGGCGTGGTGCTTATGGAGGACGAAGCGGTTGCCCTCTCCGCCCGCGAGGCTGCCCGCCGGCTCGGGCGTGCGGGAGAATTCGCGCTTGGCGCGGTAGGGTTTGAGGTTGGCGGCCATGGGTCAGGCGCTGAAGGGCGGAATGGAATGCGCCGAAGGCCGAGTTCCCGCCAACCTTGCCGTCGTCATGTGCGGGTGCTCAATCGTCAATCGCCGGCGTCAGTTCCAGCTCGGCCGGCGTCAGCCCTTGCCGCAATTGGCTCAGCCGGAACTCGTCGACCCAGTAGGCCTCGCCGTCGACCAGCACGCGGGCGCTGTAGGAACCGCCGGAAAAACGCTGCGCGGTGACGTAAACTTTGTGGCGGTCGAGCGCGGTCTTCACCGCGGCGCGGCGGGACTTTTCTCTGGCGACCGGACTGACCATGGCCTCACTCGAACACGCCGCCGCTGGAGATGCGGCTGACCATAAGCATGGCGGAGAGCTCAATATGAGTCAATTTGCCGGGCGCAGGCGGCCGTTCACCGCGGCGCCCGCAGTCGCCGCCAGCGCTGCATGAACTCCTGCGCGACCTTGAACAGGCGCGGGTTGTCGCGCACGAAAGCCACGCCCCGGCCGCGGTATTTGATGGCCTCGCTCGCCGCCACGCCCTTCAGTGTGATGCCGTAGCAAAGTTCGGACAGAACCGACTTCACCGCGCCCATATGTTCCTTGTAGCTCTGGTTGCCGACCGACAGGTCGAAATAGTCGAAGCCGGCGCCGCGCCCCCATCGGATCAGCTCGCCCATGATGCAAAGCCCGGGCGAAACATTGGGCACCGCACCCTGATCGATCGCGATCAGAAGCGCATGCAAGGTGCCCAGATGGCCCGCCAGGTACTGGACCGCGACCACGACGTCGCCGGCGCGCAGGCCGAAAATCCGCACCGAGCCGTCCGTCAGGCCGCGATGCGCGGCGTCGCGGTAGAAATCGACCACCGGCGGCTGCGCGAGCAGATCGAAGCGGCCGAGCTCGCGAAAACGGCTGAGCCGCATCTCGACCAGCTTGCCGAAGATGGAGTCCACCAGGGCCGGCGTGTCGGCCTCGACCAGGGCCAGGCCGCCATTGCGATCGAGCCGGCGCAAGTCCTTGTTGAGCGCCTTGACGAAGGACGGTCGGCAGATGCGCTTGACGACGGTTTCGGCGTCGCCGTCCATGGCGATGCCGTAGTGCGAGTGGATGGAATCGCGCGCCGGCGCAAGCAGCGCCAGGGGATTGGCGACGCCGCCGACCTCCTTCGGGATACCGACGATGTGGATGCGGTCGGCCGGCGGCAGCACGGAAAGCACTGCCGTCCAGGCAGCCTCGGCGGATTGCCTGGTCCAGGGCGTCGCGTCGGCGAGCAAAGGCGCGGAATAGTCGCACACTCCGCAGCTCAGCCACTCGATCACCCAGTGGTGGAATGCGCGGCGCCGCATCAGCGGCACAAGCATCCTCGGTTCACCCGTGCCGGCGTCCCTCACCTCGACGATGGCGAGGTCGGCGTTTTGCGGCATGAGCCCTTCGACGATCCCTTCGGCCCAGGCGAAATGCTGGTGGCCGGTGCACACGCCCTCTGTCTCGAGACGCAGCCAGAGCGGTTTGACCGCTTCGAGGCTGGTGTGCAGTTGCGCCACGTAAGCGCCGCTGGCGGCGCCCGCGGCGTGCGGTGCGGCCTCGTCGTCGGCCAAGCCGGTCGTCATTGCGGCCATCGGCATTGCCTGGCTTACCACATCATTCTCCTATCGTCTCTGCACTGCCAGCGTGGCCGCGCGGCGCCAGGCGCCGAACACGCTGGGACGCTGCTCGTTCGGGTGCTTGGAGTTCCACATACGGTGAGCAGCGAAATACCATGAGGCCACGAGCACGAAGGTCTCGGAGACCGCGGCGCCCGCCAGCGACCATGTCGACGGCGCGATGGCCAGCAGAGTCCCGATCGTCGCCAGCCCGACGATCGCGCCGGCCATGGTGATGAAGGCGACGATGCGGAAATCGCCGAGGATCTCGAGGACCACGCGCGGCATGATATAGGCCATGATCGGTACATAGTTGGCGATGGCGAAAAGCCCGATCAGCCCGACCGAGGCATGCTGCAGGGCCTGGGATTTGATCATCGGCAAGATGAACAGGATGCCGCAACCATAGGCCAGGCTGCCAAGCCCCATGACGAGCGCCCAGATCTTGGCCTGCGTCCACACGCGGTCGAACTCCTTGTTGCGCACAAGCTTTGCGAGTTCCGGCTGTGTCATGTTCGAGAAGGCAAGGCTGGAGATGCGCAGCGGCGCAAACAGCACCAGCACCGCCGCCAGCGGCGCGTAAGCCGCGGGTCCGGCGATGCCGGCGACCAGCAGGGCCAGGCATTGCCCCTGGATGTTGGTGGTGGTGGCGCTGAACCCCGACCAGCAAAGCTGCGGCCAGAGCCTTGCATAGCGCCGCAAGGTCGGGGCGCGGAAGGAGATACGCAGCCTGCGGCGCGCCAGCCTGACCAGCACGGCGATGCCGACCAAATTGGCCGCGGCAAGCGCGTAGAAGGTGGCCTGAAGCGCGTCCGCGAAGAACCAGATCGCCGCTCCTGCGAGCACTATGCCCGCGATCGTGAACACGGCGTCGCTGATGGAGACGACGAGCTGCATGCGGCGCGCGAAGAAGGCGGTGCGCATATGACTGCGCAGCGACCAGGCCCCGACGAAGCAGGCGGCGCCGATGCCGCTCGGGTCGCCCAGGAAGCTCATCAGCAGCCCGGTGCCCAATCCCATCAGCAGCGCCACCACCAGCGCCGCCGATCCGAAGGTCACGTCGTAGGCGTCGACGCCGGCGCTGTTGGCGCTTTTGCTCATCCATACTGTGGCGGGAACGGCGGTGAGCGAGCGGATATAGGACAAGCCGACGCCGCCCATCACCATGGCCAGTGCGAAGAGCCCGTAACCTTCGGCCGACAAAAGATGCAGCAGCGCGATGTTGAGGGCGAAATGGAAGCCGCTCTGCATCGCCTCGCCGCCGATCATCAGCATGAGGCGCCGCACCAGATGGGCCGGGAAGGTGAACTTCACGGGCTCGTCTCCGCCTCGCGGGCGACACGCGCCCGCCCCTGCCACGGCGGCGTCGCCTTAAGCTTGTCGGCCGCGATCGCCACGATCGCGGCGGCGGCGATCGGCTCGCTGAAGACCGCCTCGTAGCGCGCGCGACCGGCGGCGGCGAAGTCGCGCCACAGATCGGGCCGCAGGATGATCTCGCCGAGCTTGCCGGCAAGGGCGGCCGCGTTGCCCGGCGGCACATGCCAGCCGGTCTCGCCATCGGCCACCACTTCCACCAGCCCGCCGATCGCCGACACCAGCGGCGGCCGTCCCCAGCCCATCGCCTCGATGGCGACGCGGCCGAGCGATTCCGGGCGGCGCGACGGCACCGCGACGATGTCGGCCCAGCGATAATGGTCGGCGGGGTCGGAGACGAAGGGCAGCACCTCGACATGCCCGGTCAGCCCCAAGCGCCCGACCAGGTCAGCCAACGCCTGCTCGCGTTCGACGCTTTCGAAGGCGCCGCCGACAAGGCGGACCTGGACGCGATCATGCAATTCGGTGGGGAGCGAGGCGACGGCATCAAGCAGCACCTCCTGCCCCTTGATACGGTTGACGCGGCCAAGCAGCAGGACCTTGAGCGGGCGGCTGCCATCATAGGTCATCGGCAGGGCCGCGGCGGGACCGGCAACGCCGTTGTAGACGACATGCGTGCGCCGCCCCTTGGCATCGAGGGCCGGCGGATCGCCGAAGGTGGCGCGCGTTGCGCGCGAGTTGAAGATGATATCCGCTTTGCTCCAGCGCATCAGCGCGACAAGCACCTTGCGCAGGACGCCCTCGGGGATTTCGTGGATATGCAGCAGCGCCTTGCGCGGCAGAAGCCGCGCGGCCAGCGCATAGTCGGCGATGATCGAGGTGTTGATATAGGTCAGCTCATTGTCGCGCATGCGCCGCCAGGCGCGCCAGAGCGCCGCCGGCAGCCGCGCCATCTCAACGGTGGCGAGCTTGAGCATCGCCTGGCGCCGGAGCACCCAGAGCGGTTCGAACACGATGCGGCTGGCATGCGGCTTGAGGATATCGACGATCGGCCCCTCGCGCGGCAGCACGACCTCGATCTCGGCGGCCGGAAACGCGGCGCGCAGCGCAGCCACGCTCTCCGCGAAGCTGCGGTCCGAACCATAGAGCTCGTAGCCCTGATGAACACAGGCTATGCGCATTGCTATCTTTCCACCTTGCACCCCGGGGTCCGCTCAGCACCGGACCCTTCAAGCGCGGAAGGAACTTCATGCCAAATCCGCACGCCGCTCTACCCAGCGGTGGCCACTTCAGGCCTGGGAGCAAGGATCATGCCGGGTCCCGAATGCCCGGTTGCGATCCAGGAACCCCGCCCGTGCCCCGTATCGATACAGATACGTGGCGAAAGTTGACCGATAATGAAGCAACGCATGCGGCTTGAAGAGAAATTTTACACCTTCATGTGAATATTCGCCCTGGGGGTACCCTGGCACGGAAGTTGCTGGGCGTGTCATTGACTTAACAACAACCATGACCGGACCCCGGGGAATCCTTTATTTTGAAACCGGAACGACCTTCCATCCTGATCGAAAAGCCTTCGATCCTGATCCTGGGGACGCGCGGCATTCCGGCTTCTCACGGCGGCTTCGAAACCTTCGCCGAGCGGCTGGCGCTTTTCCTGGCCGGACGCGGCTGGAAGGTCGGCGTCTACTGCCAGAAGGAGGTCGAGCGCGTCGGGCAAAGGGTGACGAGCGAGACCTGGCGCGGCATCGAGCTCATCACCATCGAGGTCGCCTCCAAGGGTCCGCGCGCGACACTGGAATTCGACTGGCAATGCGTGCTCGACGCCGCCAGGCGGCCGGGCGTGTGCCTGGTGCTCGGCTACAACGGCGCGGTGTTCCTGACCTGGCTCAGGCTCATGCGGCGCAAGATCATCACCAATATGGACGGCATCGAGTGGCGGCGGCCGAAATGGGGGCCGGCGGCGCGCAGCTGGTTCTGGCTCAACGAATGGATCGGCGCCTGGCTCTCGCACCGGCTCGTCGCGGATCACCCGGCGATCGCCGACCATCTGGCGACACGGCGGCCGCGCGGCGCCATCGCCACGATCGCCTATGGCGCGGACCCCGTAACCTCGGCGCTGGAGGAACCCATTCGCGCGCTCGGGCTCGAGCCCGGCAAATATCTGGTCTCGATCGCGCGGATCGAACCCGACAACAATATCCTGCCGATCATCGAAGCCTTCCGCCGCCGCGATCGCGGCGACATGAAGCTGGTGGTGCTCGGCACGCTCAATGACGACATTACTTACCACCGCGCCGTGCGCGAAGCGGCAGGTCCCATGGTGATGCTGCCGGGTGCGATCTACGAGCAGGCGGTGGTGAAGGCGCTGCGCTATCATGCGCGCGCCTATATGCACGGCCACACTGTGGGCGGCACCAACCCCTCGCTGGTCGAGGCGCTGGCCGCCGGCAACATGGTGATCGCTCATGACAACCGCTACAACCGCTGGGTCGCCGGCGATGCGGCGATCTATTTCAGCGACACCGAGAGCCTGAGCCAACGGATCGACGAGGCACTGGCCGACGATGCGTTGGCGGCACGCTGCGGCAAGGCGGCGCGGACCCGCGCCCGGGAGGCCTTCCGCTGGGAAGATGTGCTTAACGCCTATGAGAAGGAAGCGCTGCGGCAGCTCGGCGTTGCCACCGCCGCGCCGGCGAAAGCCGACCGCGCCAAGCACGCATGACTGGCCCACACACGGCCGGCTGGTCGCGCCGCCGTATCCTCGGCGCGGCACTGGCCGCGGCAACGGCGCCACTGGCGACAGCGGTCTCGCCACTCTCATATTCGGCGCAGGCCGCAACCGGCGCATGGCCTTTCAGGCGCGGCGTCAACACCTGGCCGTGGTTTGCGCTGACGCGCGAATTTCCCGCGCCCCGCACCGACTATGACTGGCCGCCCTTCCAATCGCAGCGGCCGGTGCCGACACCGGCCGACCTTGTCCGGCTGCGCGCCAGCGGCCTCGATTTCATCCGCCTGCCCGTCGATCCGGGCCCGTTTCTTGCAGCCGATGCGGGCCAGCGCGCCGACCTCATGGCGATGCTGAGCGCGGCGGTCGAGGCGGCCGTCGCCGCCGACCTCGGCGTCGTCGTCAACGTTCAAGCCAATGGCGCCACGCATTACTGGAATCCCGACCGCATGTACTCCAGCACCAGCGCGCCTGAGTTTGCGCGCTACCAGGTCTTCGTCGGCGAGGTCGCCGGCATGCTCGAAGGCATGGCACCCGGCAGGGTCGCGCTGGAGCCGGTCAACGAACCGCCGCAGGACTGTTCTTCCGATGTCTGGCCCAAGGTTCAGGCCGCGCTGCTGACCGCCGCGCGGGGCTCGACGCGAAAGCTGCCGCTGCTCACCACCGGCGGCTGCGGCTCTATGGTGCGCGGGCTTACCGCGCTCGATCCCGCACTGCTGGCGGAATTCGAGCCGATCCTGTTCACCTTCCACTTCTACGAGCCCTATCTGTTCAGCCATCAGGGCGCGCCATGGATGCGCGAGCCGGTGTACCGCGCGCTGAACAATGTGCCGTGGCCAGCCTCGGCCGGGACGTTGGAACAGACGTTGGCCTCGGTCAGGGCAAGGATGGCTATGGACACGGAGAGGTCCGACGAAGCCAAGAGGGCCGCTTATGCCGAGACCGAGAAGTTGCTCAAAGTCTATTTCGACGCGCAGCCCGACCGCCGCTTCATCGACGGCTATCTCAAACAGGTAAGCGACTGGGCGGTCAGAAACGGCATCGCGCCTGAGCGCATCATCATGGGCGAGTTCGGCGCGTTGCGCACCGATGCCCGATACTTCGCAGCGCCCAGTGCCGACCGTGCCCGCTACATCGCCGATGTCCGGCAAAGCGCCGAAGCCGCCGGCTTCCCCTGGGCATTCTGGGACCTGTTCGACGGCATGGGCATGATGGACGACACCACGCGCTCGCTCGACCCGGCGATGGTCGAAGCGCTCGGGCTGACGATGCCTGCGGAGTGAACGCCCCGGAACAGGCGCCCAGCGGTCATTCGAAATACTCGATAATGATCACGCACCCAGCCAAGCGCGCAGCCTGACATCCTCAACGAAGTCCCGGTTGATCACCTCGCGCTCTGGCTGCCGGATAACGTTCAGTACCCGGCCGCCAGTGTCGGCTATCTCGCTGAGTTTTGGATGCAGAACTGACGCGTCATCGGCACATGTTTCTACCGCATCGCGGCTTTCAGGCCCACATTGACGCCGTGACCAGGAGGCTTCGCTATGACCTCGCAAACAAGCGCGGTCGTCATTCTAGGGTCTACGCACGTCGCTTCGCTCCTTGCTCCGCACTGGAATGACGAAGGGAAAGGTTGGCTGCTCCCGGCCTCGCCGGCCGATAAAGCGCCAGCGCCATCACCACGAATTTGGTCATCAGCGTCGTCTTGGAGGCGATGCTTTCGGAGGTGTTGAGCAGGATGAGCCAGCCCAGCATCGGCAGCCAGATGCCGGGGTGGCAGCGGCGCGCGACCTCGTGCATGAACAGCGCGAAGCCGAAGAAGATCAGAAGCGTGAAGAACGCCCCCTGGTAGAGCGTCAGACGCAGCACCGGGTTCTCGATGCCCTGCTCCAGGCCGCTGATGCGGCGCATGCTGTCGAGCAGGTCGACATCGGGTCCGACGATCAGGTCGCGCAGTTCCAGATGCCTGAAGAGATCGAACATCTCGACGCGGGCATTGGCGCTGCCGCTGTCGGAGACGAAACGCTCGAGCAGCGCGTCGAAGAAGCCGTAATAACCGGCGAGCGCGAGCGCCAGCGGCAGCAGCGCGGCGAGCATGATCACCAGCGCAGCGCCCAGAAGGTTGACGCGTCCGGTCGTGAGCTGCGCCACGCCGCGGATGAGCAAATAGACGCCGCCGAGCAGGATCGTCAGGACCATTCCAGAGCGGCCGCCGAAGACGACCAGCGCGCAGAACTGCAGGCCGACGAGCGTCAGCCTGAGCGGCGTCGACAGGGAACGCGAGCCGGACAGCAGCGACAGCACATAGATGGAGGTGACCGTGGCATTGGACAGCGGATGCCCCTGCAACGCCGTCGAGCGCAGGTCGTTGACGAACACCGCGCCGTCGAACCGATATGGGAACACGAGATGCTTGGTGCCGAACTCGAACAGCGCCAGCAGCGCGTTCACGGTCATGACGACATGGATCACGGTCTGCAGCCGGGCAAAGGTCTTCTCGTCATCCTCGCTGAGCAGCAGCACGAGCAGCGCCGGCGCGACGAACGTGTCGATCATGCCGGCCATGCCGGGGCGCTGCCTGAGGATGACGACGAAGAGAAGCACCGTCGAGATCACCGCCATCAGCGTCGTGGCCGGCCGCTTGTTGGCGACGTAGACGGCATAACCGACCGGATTGCCGAAGGTGCAGGAGCGCCAGACGAAGACGAGCACGAAGAGATAGGTGGACGGGTGGATCTTGCTCAGCGGACTGCCCTGCAGGCCGTCGTAATTATAACCGGCGAGCCACAGCATGCCGCCGGAGACGGAAAACAGAAGCAGCACCGCGACGGTGATGCCGAGACGGGTCAGCGTGTCGACAGGGACAGTGCGCGCGCCGGCCATGCCGTAGCCCGAAGCAGGAACAGGCCCGGCGGAACCAGCCACGATCGAAGCCATGTCAGGCTGCCTCGTCGACCAGCATGGCGCCGGTCGGCAGCCGCCCCATGACCGAGACCGCTTCGGAGGTCGAGGCGACGTCGCGCATCGGCGTCGCGTTCAGCCTGGCGACGAGCAGGATCTCGTCGGCCATGGCGACCAGCGGCAGGGCGTTGAGGTCGTCCGCCAGCGCACCGCCGTCGACGACGACGAGCTCGAAGCTGTGATTGGCCTCGGCCAGCATGCGGTGGGCGAAATAGAGCGCCTGCGCTTCCTGGAACACCGCGGTCGGCCGGCCCCTGCCGATAAGCGCCACGGAACTGCCGGCTGCATAGCGGCTGACCGCATCGAGCGGATATTCGCCGCGCAGCACGTCGAGCACGCCGGGCTGCGGATCCTTCTGGCCCTTGCCGGCATTGATGTCGATGAACAGCACGCGGCGCCCCCTGGCCGCCGCCGCGTTGGCGAGTTGCCATGCAACCCTCGACCGCTGGGCCTTGTCCTCGGGCGGCGACGCCACCAGGATCGAGGGGACCAGCGGCCAGTCCGGCGGACGCCTGGTGGCGGCGGCGATGCGCTGCAGCGCGAGCCCCGCCACCGCGTCGGTCTTTTGCGCCGCGCCGGAGCGGCGCCGCGCCTTACCCGGCAACACGCCCAGCACCGGCGCCTCGATGGCCGACTGCATTTGGTTGGCGGACAGCACGGTCGGCGACAGATATTCGGCGATCAGCGCCATGCCGACGCCCAGCGCCAGCCCGCCGAAGATCGCGCCGAACACAAGCAGCCCCTTCGGCGGCCAGCTCTTCTTCAGCGCCGGCATGGCCTGCGAGATGATGCGGGCATTGGTGCTGTTGACGTTGGTCTGCTCGCGCGTTTCCTGGGCGCGCTGCAGGTAATTGGCATAGACGGTGCGCACGGCGTCGAGATCGCGCTGCAGCTCGCGCAGCCTGACCGACGCCTGGTCGGTGTCGAGCGATTTGCCCTTCAGCGACGCCACCTTGGCCTCCAGCGCCTTCTGGTTGGCCAAGGCGCGCTCGTAATCGGTCTCGGCGGCGGTGACGAGGCGGCCGAGCTCGCGGGAAATCAGCTTGCGCAGGTCGCTCAGCTGCTGCTGCGCGGAGATCATCGAGGGATGGCGCGGTCCAAACTCGGTGCCGAACTGCGCGATCTGATCGACCAGCGTCGCCTCCTGCGCCCTGAGGCTGGCGATCACCGGCGAGCGCATCGCCTCCGACGTCGCGTCCGGCGCGCCGCCCTGCCGGCGCAGCTGGTCGACCTGCGCCTTGAGCTGCGCGGTGCGGGTCTGCGCGGCGGTCAGCTGCGTGTTGAGGTCGGTCAGTTCCTGGTCGCTGACCAGATTGCCAGCCGCCATCACCATGTTGTGCTCAGCCTTGTAGGTCTCGACGGCGTTGGCCGCCTGCTCGACGCGCTTGCGCTGGTCGTCAAGCCGGGCGCTGATCGCGTCGGAAGCGTCGGCGGCGGCTTTCGAGCGCGCTTCCGCCTGGTCGTCGAGATAGGCCTGCGCGATGGCGTTGGCGAGTTCCGCCGCTAGGTCGGCGCTCTTGGCGGTGATGATGATGTTGAGGACCAGCACCTTGTCGTCGCGCTTCACCGCCAGGCGGCGGCGCAGCGCATCAAGCGTCTCAGCCGTCCTGTCACCGTCGCCGGAGCCGAAGAACATGCCCAGCCAGCGGCCAACTCCGCCCTGCCCGTTGAAGTCCGGGTTCTCGGTCAGGTTGGTCGCCTTGATGGCGCGCAGCAGGACGCCGTTCGACTGGGCCACGCTCACCTGGCTTTCGACCTGGGTGATGCCGCCATCGGGCGAAATGCGGCTCGGATTGACATCGTTGGTGACGACCTGGAGGTCTTGCGGATCGATGATGATCTGCGCGGTCGAGGAATAGAGCGCCGGCGTCAGAAAGGCGTAGATCAGCGTTGCAATGGTGAGCAGCGCGACGGTTGCGAAGATCAGCTTGCGCCGGCGCAACAGGATGCGGCCGAGATCGCCAAGCTCGACCGTGGCGGGCGCGGGCGCGTAATAGGTCGGCGCCGGCGCGATCGCCTCCGGAGCGTTCTGCTGAGGCACCATGAGCAGGGGTGATTGCAAAGGTCGCTCCGACAACGCTCCATCGGCCGGCAAGACGAGAAATGCGGCGTTGACCTAGCTATTCCCGGCAACGATTAAAACACTGTTAATTATGTTCATAAATTGAAGCGGTACTGGCACGAAGTTTGCACCAGCGCAGTAGAATTTAAGTGCAGCGTAATTGGAGACATCGTGCGCATGCGTCGGGAGCTTGACCTGGACGGCCGGTCCGCCGGCACCGGATATGAGTCGCCCGGGGATTGGCGATGCGCCTGACCCTGCGCCTTGACGGCGATTGCGTGCGCGCTTTCCATGTGGCGCTGACTGAGCGGCTGTCGCAGCTGCCCGGCGTCGAGCTTGCCGTCGACGCCCGGCCGGCGGCGGGCGGCGTGCCGCGCGCCGCCGAGGCGCTGTTCCAGCTTGAGACGCTGATCCATCGGCTGCCCGCCAATGGCACGGCAAGGCGTGTGCCACTTTCGACACTGGCCGGCCATGCGAGAGCGTCCGCGCCGGCCGATATCACCGTCGATCTCATCGGCGATGTCTTGCCGCAGGGCCGACGGGTCTGGCGCCTGGCCTATGACGGCGCCTGCGGCGAAGAGGCCCTGCTGGCGCTGATCCTTGCCGGCCGCACCCCGCTCGCCCGTCTGGAACAGAACGGTGCGACGGTCGCCGAAGGGCGGCTCGGCACCGAATATCACGGGATCGCGCTGGCTTCCTTCCAGGACATGCTGGCGCGGAGCGCCAGCCTGATCGTCGCGGCGGTCAGCGGTGCCGCGCGCTCGTCGCTTCCAGTGCTGCCCGGACCGTCATCCGAGGCGCCGGCTCCGGCCATGCCGTCGGCCACGAAGCTCGGCGTGCGTGCGGCGAAGGCGACGGCGCGCCGCATCGTGCAGCAGATATACCATCTCTGCTACAACGCCCCGCATTGGCGGGTCGGCTGGCGCGAGACCGGAGGCAAGGACCTTTACGAGCTGCGCGCCCATCCGCAATCGGGCTGGCGCGATCTGCCCGACGACGGCAGCCGCTTTTACGCGGACCCGTTCCCGGTGCTCTATCGCGGCCAGGTGACGCTGTTCGTCGAGGATTACATCCACCGCACCGGCAAGGCGATCCTTTCGGCCGTGGCTTTCGGTCCGAACGGACCGGCCGGCACCCCGAAACCGGTTCTGGAACTGCCCTACCACCTCTCCTACCCCTTCGTCTTCGAGCGCGATGGCCAGATGTGGATGGTGCCGGAAAGTGGCGCCAACCGCAGCGTCGATCTCTACCGCGCCACCGCCTTCCCGGGCGGCTGGGTGAAGGAAGCGACGCTTCTGTCGGACATCGTCGCCAGCGACGCCACGCTCACCGAGCATGGCGGACGCTGGTGGATGTTCGCCACCGTGCGCGACGGCGGCGGCTCCTTCTCGGACCAACTGCATCTGTGGTCGGCGCCGGATTTCCGTGGACCGTGGACGCCGCATCCGAAGAACCCGTTGCTGATCGACATCGCCTCGGCACGGCCGGCGGGCCGCATGGTCAGCCGCGGCGGCCAGCTCCTGCGCCCGGTGCAGGATTGCCGCAGGAGCTATGGCGCCGCGCTCGGCATAGCGCGGGTCACCCGACTCGACGATAGCGGTATGGAACAGACCGTCGAAACGATCCTCAACCCAGGCGCCGGCTGGGCCGGCCGCAAGCTGCATACACTCAACGAGGCGGGCGGACTGGAATTCATAGATGGTTCGGCAATGGCGCCGCGTTGGAGGACGCGGCGGCATGATGTCATCCCGGCCCCTGGAGACGGAAAATGAGCATCGCAGAGCACCGCGAGACAGCTGGCGCGCCGCCTGGGCGGTCCGAGGTCGAAGTGGCGATCGTCGGCGCCGGGCTCGCCGGCACCGTTCTGGCGATGACGCTCGCCAAGGCGGGCCGCAAGGTCGCGCTGGTCGATCCGCATCGCATCCACCATGAAGAGTTCCGGGCCGAGAAAACCCGGGCGGAGCAGATGGGGCTGTTCGAGAAGCTCGGCCTCGGCCCGGTCTTCAAGCCTCTCGTCACGCCGATGACCGACGTCCATGTCTTCCGCTTCGGCCACCTGTTCGAGCGCGAGCAAGGCTGGGAGTACGCCTTTTCCTACACGCCGCTGGTCAACGGCCTGCGCGCGGCGCTGCTTCCGCAAGTGCCGCTGACGATTGGCAAGGTCGCGGAGGTCTCGACGGGACCGGACCGCCAGCGCCTGGTGCTCACCGACGGCTCCGTCATCGAAGCCCGGCTCTTGGTGGTGGCCACCGGCTACAGCGAGGCGGTGCGGCGCGCCATCGGCGTCGAGCGCGTCGAGGAATCGAAGGCGCATTCGCTGACGATGGGATTCGATCTCGCGATCTCGCCACAGGAATTCGGCCTCCAGTCCCTCACCTTCTACGGAAGGCGGATCGCCGACCGCATTGCCTTTCTTACCATCTTCCGGATCGGCGAGCGGCTGCGCGCGAACATGTTCATCTACCGGACCGTCGCCGATCCGTGGGTGCGGACGTTCCGCGAAGACCCGCAAAAGATGCTCATGGAGCTGATGCCGGAGATCGCCGAGCGGTGCGGCAACTTCGCCGTCGCCAGCGAGGTCGAAGTGAGGCAGGTCAGTCTGACGACGACGCAGGGCCATCGCCGCGACGGCGTCGTCTTCATCGGCGATGCGTTCGCCACGACCTGCCCGGCGCAAGGCGACGGCATCCACCGGGTGCTTACCGATGTCGATTGCCTCGGCTCGACGCACATCCCCACCTGGCTCGAAACGCCCGGCATGGCGGCCGACAAGATCTGCGCCTTCTACGACGATCCGATCAAGATCGCCGCCGACGAAAGAGCCATGCGCGCCAGCATCTATGCCAGGCGGATCACCACCGAGACCGGGCTTGAATGGCGCCTGCGCCGCCTGCGCAACAATATCGCGCGGCACCTGATGATCTTCGGCCGACGGTTCCGCGAGGCGGGAAAACCGAGTGGCGCCGGGCGTGCCCCAGGGGAAACTGCGTTCGACCAAACCGGCAAGACGCCGGCCCGGGCTGGGAACATGATCGTGAGCGATCTTACCAATCCGTAAGTCGCGATCCTTGGCGAAGCTGGCTTAGATCGTGGCGAGCAGTGTCTCCTGCTCGGCGGGACAGCACTCCCGTCGCACCAATGGCCCGCTGCCGTCTCTATCGGCTCGGCGGCGGGCTATCGAGCGGCGGCACGTGCCGCCGCTGTGCCGCGGATTAACCTAATTTTCCATTGCTACCCTGCTCGCGCCTGGGTTGCTTGAGATTGTTTCAGCTACTCTGGATATTTCGCCGTGGGCTGTGGAGAGCAGAGCAATGAGCACCGCACAGGGCCGCGAAACGCCCGCGGCCGAATTCGAAGTGGCGATCGTTGGCGCCGGGCTGGCGGGCACGAGCCTGGCCGCGGTGCTGGGCAAAGCTGGCCGCAAGGTGGCGCTGGTCGATCCGCATCTGGTGCACCACGACGAGTTCCGGGCCGAGAAGATCGGCATGAAGCAGATGCAGGTGTTCGAGAAGCTCGGCCTTGGCCCTGCCATCAGGCCCCTGGTCACGCCGATGACCGACATCCACGTCTTCCGCCTCGGCCAGTTCTTCCGGCGCGAACGGACATGGGAATTTGCTTTCTCCTACGGCGCGCTGGTCAACGGCATGCGGCAGGCCCTGCCTCGGCAGGTGCCGCTGACGGTGGGCAAGGTTGCCGAGGTTTCGACCGGGCCGGACCGGCAACGCCTGGTGCTGACCGACGGTTCCGTCATCGATGCCCGACTGCTCGTGGTGGCCACCGGCTACGGCGAGGCGGTGCGGCGCGCCATCGGCATCGAACGCGTCGAGGAATCGAAGGCGCATTCGCTATCGATCGGATTCGACCTCGCGATCACGCCGCAACAATGCGCCTACCCGGCCCTTGCCTGCTACGCCAGGAACCCGGCGGATCGTGTCGCCTATCTCAGCGTCTTCCCGATCGGCGACCGCATGCGGGGCAACATGTTCGCCTATCGCACCGTGGCCGAGGAATGGACGCGGGCGTTCCGCGAAAATCCGCAGAAAATGCTTTGCGAGCTGATGCCTGAGATCGCCAGGCAATGCGGCAACTTCGCCGTCGCCGGGCCCGTCGAAGTGAGGCAGGTCAGCCTGACGACGACCCGGCAGCATCGTCGCGCCGGCGTCGTCACCATCGGCGACGCGTTCTGGACGACGTGCCCGACGCCCGGCATCGGCATCAACCGGGTGGTGACCGACGTCGACCGGCTTGCTTCGATCTACATCCCGCAATGGCTCTCGACGCCCGGCATGGACGCCGAAAAGATTTGCGCCTTCTACGACGATCCGGTGAAGGTCGCCACCGACAAAGCCGGCATGCGCTCCAGCATCTACGCCAAGCGGATCACCATCGAGACGGGGCTCGAATGGCGACTGCGCCGCCTGCGCAACAACACCGCGCGCCAGTTGATGATCCTCGGGCGCAAGATGCGCGATCGCGAAGAATTTCCGACCCCCAGCGTCGCCTGAGCCGAAGGCATCCCTCTTACGTCTGCCGCATCCCGGAGCCGCTCGCGCGGGGTTGGCCGCGCCCCGCGCTTCGCCCTATCTTCAGCTTGTAACAAGGACCACGAAGATGACCCGCATCTGGGCGATGACGAGGAACGATTTGGCCGATGTATCGCGGCTGCTCGGCCAATCCTGGCGGCTTACCTATGCGCCGATCATGGGCGACGAAACCGTGGCACGGCTTTCCGACGAAAGGCATGCGCCGGACCAGCTCGCGGCCGAGCTCGACGACGAGGACAAGATGTCCTTCGTCGCCGAAGGCGCCGACGGCTCGATCGCCGGCTACGCCATGGCGGCGATGGACGCGAAGGGCGACGTCATGCTGGAGCGGCTCCATATCGAGCCGCAGGCGTTCGGCAGCGGTCTCGCGGTCGACCTTTTGCACGCGGTGCTTGCCGCGCATGCCGGCATCCCCAGCATCGCGCTGGAAGTGATCGAAGGCAACGACCGCGCGATCGCCTTCTACCTCAAGCATGGCTTCGAAGTGGTCGAACGCCGGGAAGCGGCACACGGCGTCGGCGGGCATGCATCGCTGATCATGCGCCGCATGCTGCCGAGGGCTTAGAGCGGTTCACCGTTTCACGGAAACGGCGAACCGCTCTGTCTCTTTGTTTCTACGCAATTCCGGACGGAACGCTACGACCAAAGCTCACACTTTCCTGAAATTGCTCCTGATCGAAATCAGGCAGCGGCCCGCCTGCGCAGCGCCTACATGACGCTTTCCTCGAAAGCGCCGGGCGCCCGGCCCGCTTCGGCCGGTTGGGCCGCATCCCAGCTCCGGCTTTAGCAGGACAAGTCCGTCGTGCCGCATTGGACCGTCATCGCAACGGAGTCATCGCCGGGCAACGATGGCGACGATTGCGCCGTCAATAGGGCCAGCGCTGGACGCATTCACGCCCGGCCCTATAATTTAGCCGGATCGAAAATTCGGCGGAGCAAGACATATGAGCCTCGGCAAACACAAACTCGGCAGCCAGGGGCTCGAAGTCTCGGCCATCGGCCTCGGCTGCATGGGCATGAGCCAGGCCTATGGGCCGGCCGACGAGGCGGAGTCGATCGCGACGCTGCACCGGGCGATCGAGCTCGGCTGCACCTTTCTCGACACCGCCGAGGTCTACGGGCCGTTCGTCAACGAGGAACTGCTTGGACGTGCGCTGAAAGGCCGGCGCGACCAGGTGACGATCGCGACGAAGTTCGGCTTCCGCATCGCCGACGGCAAGCAGTCCGGCACCGACAGCCGGCCCGAGCATATACGCGAGGTGGTCGACGCTTCGCTCAAACGGCTCGCCACCGACCGCATCGACCTGCTCTATCAGCACCGTGTCGACCCGTCGGTGGCAATGGAAGACGTCGCGGGCGTGGTCGGCGAATTGGTGGCCGAGGGCAAGGTGCGCTTCTTCGGCCTGTCGGAAGCGGGCATCGCCAACATCCGCCGCGCGCATGCCGTGTATCCTGTCTCGGCGCTGCAGAGCGAGTATTCGCTGTGGGAGCGCAACCTCGAGCCGGAGATCATCCCGGCGCTGAAGGAGCTGGGCATCGGCCTGGTGCCGTTCGCGCCGCTCGGCCGCGGCTTCCTCGCTGGCGACGTCAGGCGCGCGGAAGACTATCCGGAGGGCGATTTCCGCCGCGGCGACCCGCGCTACCAAGGCGAGAATTTCGACGCCAATGTCGCCGCGGCCGCCACGGTGCGAGACATCGCCGACGCCAAGGGGGTGGAACCCGGCCAGATCGCAATCGCCTGGCTGCTCGCCAAAGGCCCCGATTTCGGCATCGACATCGTGCCGATCCCCGGCACCAAGCGCCGGACCTATCTGGAAAAGAATGTCGCGGCGGCCGACATCGCGCTCGACGCCACCGAGATGCTGGGGCTCGACATGGCGCTGACGCCGGACAAGGTGTCGGGGCCGCGCTACAACGAGCGGACGATGTCTCTTGTGGACCGGTAGGCGTTATCCCAGCGGCTAGCGCGTTTCACCGTTTCACCGAAACGGCGAACCGCTCTATCTCTTTGTTTCTACGCAATTCCGGACGGAAAACCGCTCACACTTTCCTGGAATTGCTCTAGTTCTTCTTGCAGTCCGACATCGCCTCCATCGCCTTCCTCGCCTCACCCTCGCTGGCGTATTTCTTCTTGCCGAGGTCGATGACAAGCGTTCCGTCGGGCTTCTTCGGCACGATCTCGCACTGCTTCGAGACCGCGTCCTTGGCGACCCAGTATTGCTCGGCCGCCATGGCGGGCGGGCTCGCGATGCCGAGGGCGAGGACTATGGTGGCGAGGATTGCGATGGCGACGGTGCGAACCATTGCGGATCTCCATTGCTCCGGTTGGAGCGCAGGACAGAACTCTCTGCGCCAATTTGAAGCGTGCGGCATCCTGCCAGGGAAAACGCACCGTCCGCTGTTGTGTTCCGGCGGCTCAGGCGCCCGAATGCGGATCGATGCTGTAAGGATGCACCGGATAATCCGGGCCGATCGCCTCGCTGACGCGCCCCATCCAGGCACCGACCGCCGGATAATCGGCAAGCTCAAAACCGCAATCTTCTGCGCGGTGGGCGTAGGCGTAGACAGCAATGTCGGCAATGGTGAGCGCGTCGCCGACCAGGAAAGGTGTGTCGACCAAGCTGCGCTCCAGCGCGCCAAGTGCCCGCGCGCCCGCTTCGCGCTTGCCGGCAACTAGCGCCTGGTTGCGCTCCAGGCGGCCGGTCAGCGTCCAGAAACGCAGCGAGCCGATGACCGGCTCGACATAATACTGCTCGAAGAACAGCCACTGCATCACCTTGGCGCGGACAAGCCGGTCTACCGGAAGATAGGGCGTGCCTTCCGCAACGAGGACGAGGATCGCGTTGGACTCGGCGATCGCCTGGCCATTCTCCACGGCGAGCACCGGAACGGCACCCGCCGGGTTGAGCTTCAGGAAGGCCTCCGTGTGGCTCTCGCCCTCGAAGATCGAGACGATACGGGTTTCGTAGGCGATACCGAGCAGGCCGAGCAGGACGCGAACCTTCCAGGCATTTTGCGAGGGGAGATAGTCGTAGAGCATGAGCATTGAGCGGTCCTCGGTGTGATGGGATGGCTTCGCATGGAGGGCGATGTGAGAGCCACCCGATTCAGGTGCCTCATCTCAACCTCGAGCAGGCAGACCAGCAGCTTCGACGCTTCGCCCTCACCGCCTCGCAATATCCCTCGCCACCGCCTGCGCCTCGATGCCGATCTCGCGCAGCAGGCCGGTGACAGGGTTGTAGAAACCGACGAGATAGACGCCGAGCTCCGTCGCGCGAGCATTCACGCCGCTCTTGTCCGGCCTGAGCTCAGCCGGGAGGAAGCCGTCGTAGGCCGGGCGGTAGCCGGTGGCGAAAATCGCCGCGTCGAATTTTTTCTCCACGCCATCGGCGAACTTCACGCCGTCCGCGGTGAAGTTTGCGATATCCGGTGCGATACCGATCCGGCCGGCCTTGATCGCCGCCACCGTGCCGACATCGATCACCGGAATGCGGCCGGCTTCGATGCCTTGCAGGATGCCCTGTTTCGGCCGCACGATGCCGTATCTCTCCAGCCTGCCCAGCGCCAGATCGAGTATCTTGGGGAACATCCAGTCATTCAGCGCCTGCGGCATCGGCCGGCTGGCGATGCCCACCATCTGGATCGGCACGCCGAAGAGCTGGCGCGGCACGATGTGGACGCCCTTGCGCACCGAGATGGTGGGCCTGGCGCCGCTTTCGGCGAGGTCGAGCGCGATTTCCGCGCCCGTATTGCCCATGCCGACGACCAGCACGTCCTTGCCGACATAAGGCGCGGCCTCAGTATAGGCGGCGCTGTGCAGCGCCTTGCCCTTGAAGGCCTCGATGCCGGGGAAACGTGGCGTGACGGGCTCGGCATTGTTGCCGGTGGCCACCACCACTTTGCGGGCATCGAACAGCCCCGCATCGGTCTGGACCAACAGGCGCTCGCCTTCGCGGCGGACCGATTTGACGGTGACGCCGAAGCGCGGCTTCAGTCCGAAACGCCCGGCATAGGCGTCGAGATAATCGACTACTTTTTCGCGCGGCACGTAGCGCGGATGGCTTTTCGGGAACGGCACGAAGGGCAGCGAGGAGAAGGATTTCACGGTGTGCAGATGCAGCCGCCGGTAATGCCGCCGCCAGGCCGGCGCAACCTCACTGGCCTTTTCCAGAATGACGAAATCCTGCCCCGCCTGTTTGAGGCAGGCCGCGACGGCGAGCCCGGCAGGGCCGGCGCCGACGATGACGACATTGGTGTCCAAGAACCTCTCCTCCCGCCCAGGCGACGGAGGCTATGACGAGAGGAGCAGAGCGACAAGTAGGTGAGAATACCTAGAGGGGGCGGCACGCCGCCTATCTCCCCTCAAGGGTACGCAAGTGGGGGAGATAAAGCGTCGCTGCTCTACTCTATCGCGCCCGGCGTCTCGGGCTCGTCCTCGGGAGGGTCGAGAATTTCGATCAGTTTCGCCACGCGCACGCCGGGCATGGCGTGGCCCTCGTTGACCAGCGCCTCGTCGGCGCCGATCCAGGCGAAGGCCTCGCGCAGTTCCTCGAGGCTGGCGCCGGTCAGCGCGATGTCGGCGATGACGGCCTCGTCGACCGGTCCAAGCACGGAGATGATATCGTTGCGGGTCATCTTGTCCTCCCCCATGGGTCGGGATGATTGCCCAAGGAAACGAGCGATGGGCGAAGCGGGTTCCAAAAATCCGCGGGCCGGCTTCTTCAGAACGAAGCCCGATGCTATGGCTCGCCCCATGAAGCCCGCCCTCCTCCTCGCCGCCCTGCTTTCGTCCACGCCGGCGCTCGCCGACTGGAAACCCATCGAGAAAATCGAGACCTATGCCGTCTCAGGCCAGAGCGCCGAACAGCTTTATCTCTCGATCGGGGAGAAAGGGCCGGTGATCGGCAAAGATTCGGCCGGCAACGCGCGGCGCGTGATCGCGCATACTTTCTTCAAGCTGACATGGCAGCGCGACTACCAGCCGCAAGGCGGCGCCTGCGTGCTGAAGACGGCGCGGCCGAAGCTGATCATCACCTACACGCTGCCCAAGCCGGCGGGAAAACTTGGCTCAGCCTTGCAAACGCGCTGGGACGCCTTCGCCGCCGGGCTAATCGCGCATGAGAAGGTGCATGGCGCCGGCATCGTCGACATGGTGGACAAGATCGTCGCCTTCAGCACCGGCCTTACCGCCCAGAACGATCCCGGCTGCAAGAAGGTCAGGGCGGAACTGACGGCCTATCTCGACCAGCTCTCCAAGGCGCAGCGCCAGGACAGCCGCGACTTCGACAAGGTCGAGTTCGGGCGGGACGGCAACATGCTGAAGCTGATCGCGGCGTTTTTGGGCGGCTAGCGCGGCCTCTCAAAAACTCACTACTACCGCGGCGGCACTTCGCCTCGCCTCGCCATGGAACACCGCCTCGATGTTGTTGCCGTCGGGGTCGAGCAGGAAGCAGGCGTAGTAGCCGGGATGGTAGTGGCGTTCGCCCGGCGCGCCATTGTCCTTGCCGCCGGCGGCGAGCCCCGCCTGGTAGAAAGCGTCGACCATGGCGCGGTCCTTGGCCTGGAAAGCGAAATGGTGGCGGCCGGTGAGCGCGCCGCGCGACGCGCGGCTGTCGATACCGGAAATGAACAGCTCGTCCACCCAGAAGTAATCCTCGGCTTCGCCGCCGATCGGGATGCCCAGCACCTCAAGCACCGCGCCATAGAAATGCCGGCTGGCCTCAAGGTCGCGCACCACCAGGTGCAGATGGTCGATGAGCCGGCCGCGATAGAGTTCCATGGGTGACACCTCCTTCTGAATGCTGCGGTTCAATCTAGAAGCGCCTGCTGTGCGGTCAACGCGGGGGTCTGCAGGCTGCTGACAGTTGGAGACGCTGGCGGGACAGCGTCCTGCCGGATATCTCCCGCACGAGGGGGGAGATAGCATTTTCCTGCATTTGCGAGCGGACTTATCCCCAAGCAAGTGCTTGGAAGATGCCAGAGAGGGGGATTTCGCGGAGCGCTGACTTTCCCCGTCGGCGCCTTTCCACTCTCTTGGGCGCCAAAATCCGGATAAAAAATGCAACCAGATTGTAGGATCGGCTCCCGCCCTGGCGTCCTTCGGACGCAAACGGCCCGGTGGACTGGAAAAACCGTGCCGCATCAAACAGGATGCCTTGTCGGCATGGGAGCAGAACCATGAACCATTCCTATCGTTGGGTCATCGTCGCGGCGGGCGCGCTGATGACCTGCGTGGCGCTCGGCGCCATGTTTTCGCTGGCGATCTTTCTGGAGCCGATGTCGCTCGACACGAACTGGTCGCGCACCGGCATTTCCAGCGCCATGACGTTGAATTTCCTGGTGATGGGCCTCGGCGGCTTCGCCTGGGGCGCGATCTATGACCGGGTCGGCGCGCGGCCCGTCGTGCTTGCGGGCGCGGTGCTGCTTGGACTGTCGCTGGTGGTGGCGAGCCGCGCCAATTCGCTGCTGGTCTTCCAGCTCAGTTACGGCGTCATCGTCGGACTGGCGGCCAGCGCCTTCTTCGCGCCGATGATCGCGCTCACCACCGCGTGGTTCGACACCAACCGCAGCCTTGCCGTCTCGCTGGTCTCGGCCGGCATGGGTGTCGCGCCGATGACCATCTCGCCCTTCGCCCGCTGGCTGATCACGGCCTATGACTGGCGCACCGCCATGTTCGATATCGGCGTCATGGCCTGGGTGCTGCTGTTGCCCGCCGTCTTCCTGGTGCGCCAGCCGCCGGCGGCGGTCGCGGCAAGCGACGGCACGCCGGCGCCAGCCACCGACGATCCCGGCATGAGCGTCGGCCAGGCGCTGCGCTCGCCGCAATTCATCGTACTGGGCCTCACCTTCTTTGCCTGCTGCGCGGCGCATTCGGGCCCGATCTTCCACATGGTGAGCTATGCCATGTCCTGCGGCGTGGCGCCGATGGCGGCCGTATCGATCTACAGCGTGGAGGGGCTCGCCGGCCTTGGCGGGCGCATTCTCTATGGCATGCTCGGCGACCGGCTGGGCGTGAAGCCGGTGCTGGTCACCGGGCTCGCCATCCAGGGGCTGGTGATCGCCGCTTATCTCACCGTCGGCCAACTCGACCAGTTCTATCTTCTGGCCGTCATCTTCGGCGCCACCTATGGCGGCGTGATGCCGCTTTACGCTGTGCTGGCGCGCGAATATTTCGGCCTGCGCATCATCGGCACCATCCTCGGTGCGGCCACGATGCTCTCCAGCCTCGGCATGTCGCTGGGGCCGCTTGCCGGCGGCATGATCTACGACGCCACCGCCAGCTATCACTGGCTGTTCATCGGCTCGGCGCTGATCGGGCTGGGCGCCGCGGGCATCGCCATCGCCTTCCCGCCGCAGCCCAGCCGGCAGAAGCTGCAGATGGCGTGACGCTGATTGGGCAAGCGGCCGCCTGGCGGAAAGGCGGCCGCTGCAACTGGCGCCCGCCGACGCCTGGCGCGCGCGATGCGGAAGACCGATGGCGTCGAGTTTCAGGCCGATAGATTGTCCATCACCATTGGCGTGTAGTCGGAACCGCCCACAGGGACGGTATCGCCCGCCGTCGAGGCGCCTCCCCTGGCGCAGCAAGGTCCTCGTCCAAAGGGCTCGCGGCCCCGTGCCAAACGTCGGCGATCGGCAAGCTGAAGATACCGCTTCGACAGCCATCCGGCCGCCTCATCCGTTACCGGTGCCCGTGCGTACGGCCTCGCGGTCGCTCTCGTCGCGTTTCACCCGCTCGTCGGAGATCAGCACCACCGGGCATGGGCCGCGGCGCAGGACGGCCGTCGTCGTCTCGCCGAAAATCAGCTCCTCGCCCTGGCGCCGCGCCACGCCCATGACGATCAACGCCACGCTGCGGCCGGCCTGGCGGGCGATGGCATCGGCGGCGGCGGCTCGCGAGCGGATGGCCGTCTCGATCTCGACGCCGTAGCGGTCGGCAAGGGCCACGATGTCCTTCAGCACCGCCTCTCGGCGGCGATGCGAGACCGTGTCGCGCGGCTCGTCGCGGCCGACCCTGGCGACATAGAGCATCTTGACCGGCGCGCCGGTGACAGCGGCGATGGCCAAAGCCAGTTCGGCGCCTCGGCGCGCAACCGCCGTGCCGTTGACCGGCACCAGTATCTTGCCGGATCCCGGGCCGAGCCGAGGCATCTGGCGGCCAGCGGCCGCCGGCTTCAACACCAGGCAGAGCGGCCCGTCAAAGGCGCCGGCGACTTCATTCAGCCGATGCGAGAAGCCGCCCTTGGGGGTGACCGCGCGGCCGAGGCCGACGAGCAGCATGCCGTAGCCCTTGCGCGCCTCCTTGGCGACCGCCTCGGCCGAAAGCACCTCGTGCTGGCGGCGGGTGACCGGCGCTTCGCGCGCCGGCGTCTCGTCGCCCTTTTTCGCCGCCTCGCGGCTGTCCTCCGCACCCTTCTCGATCTCCTCCAGATGCAGCCCCTCGGTCGGCTCGGCGTCGATCTCGCCGCTGGAATGCAGCACCGTCGTCGGCTTGCCGGCGCCGATGACGCCGGCGAGATAGGCGGCGAAGCGGCCGACGACGCCCTCGTCGACCACCACCAGAAGCCGCTCCAGACCGGCGACGAATCCGCGCTGGTCGACCTCCTCGCGCTCCAGCCGCTTCTTTTCCTTTTCGCCCATCGGCAGGCGGCGCAACGCCCAGCGCAAGGTCGGCGGCATGATCAAAGTGGTGATGACGGCCATGGTGACGATCATGGTGAAGAGGTTATGCGAAAGCACGCCCATCGACAGGCCGATCGAAGCGACGATGACCTCCGTGGAACCTCGCGCATTCATGCCGCAGCCGACAGCGATGCCTTCGGCGCGGCTCATGCCGGCGACTTCCGCGCCAATGAAGGCGCCGCCGAACTTGCCGATCGAGGCGATCACCACCAGCGCCACGGTGAGCAGCGCGAGTTGCGGATCGATAAGCACGGTGAGATCGGCCGACAGGCCGGCCACGCCGAAGAAGACCGGCATGAACAGCGCGGTGATGATGCCACGCAACTGCCCTTCGATGTGGCGCGACAAGATAGGCGACTCGCCGACCAATATGCCGGCGACGAAGGCGCCGAGCACGGTGTGCACGCCGATCAGGTCGGTGATCAGCGCCATGGCGCCCATGATGGCGAGGATGACGGTGACGACCGCGTATTCCGAGCGGAAAGTATCGTTGGTCCAGCGGATGGCGTCGAAGACGATGCGGCGCCCTAGCGTGAAGGAAAACGCCATGAAGGCGGCGACGCCGGCGATGGTGAAGGCCAGGCTGCCGATCTCGATGCGCCCCTTGGTGGCGATGCCGATGGTGATGGCGATGATCACCCAGCCGATCGTGTCCTCGATGATGGCCGAGGAGACGATGATCTGGCCGAGGTCGCGGCGCATGAAGTTCATGTCGCGCACCACCATGGCGACGATCTTGACCGAGGAGATGGAGAGCGCGGTGCCGAGGAACAGCCCGGCGACGATGCGCTCGCTGCCGGCGGCAAGCAGCGTGGCCGGCATGAACTGGGCGGCGACGAAGCCAAGCGCGAAGGGTATGGCGACGCCCGCGGCCGAGATGGAAAAGCAGGCGCGGCCGACGCGGCGCACCAACCTCAAATCGGTCTCCAT
The DNA here is from genome assembly GCF_006439375.1 of Mesorhizobium sp. B4-1-1. NCBI lineage: Bacteria > Pseudomonadati > Pseudomonadota > Alphaproteobacteria > Hyphomicrobiales > Phyllobacteriaceae > Mesorhizobium > Mesorhizobium sp. B4-1-1. The sequence goes on along the minus strand of NZ_VFTH01000008.1, from coordinate 196,072 downwards.
GCCGGTGAGCAGGAGCAGCATCAGGACGCCGAGCTGGGCGATGGCGTTGATCATCGACTTTTGCGATGGGTCACCGGCGAAGATCAGCCGCTCGGCCGCCGGCCAGACCCAGCCGAGCAGCGAGGGCCCGAGCAGGATGCCGCCGATCAGCTGTCCCATCACCGCCGGCTGGCCCAGTATTTCCAGCACCTCGCCGATGCCGCGGCCGACGACAAGCAGCAGGATCACCTCGGCGACGAAAATGCCTTCCGAGGACATGCCTGTCTTCTCGGCGGCGAAGGCGACGGCGGGCATCAGGGCGAGCGCCGCAGCACCAAGCGCGATCGACCAACGCCGATTGAGTATTTTGGACAAGCTGTCTCCCCTCGATTTCGCGTCATAACGGTTTGGCCGGTGGTTCGGTTGCAGGGCGTCGAAGCTGCTAATCTCCCGCACAAGGGGAGAACAGCAGTTCCAGCGCTTCCCTACAATTCTATTCAAATGCCGCCGCCGATCTTTGCTTCCCGGTAAAGCGACTCGGCGATGGTCGCGCCGTGGCGGGCAACAAGGAGAAGCTAATGAAAAGCGACTTTGCCGCCGCCCACCTCCACCTCGACCGGGCCTGCCATTACCTGCGTGGCGACGATGAAACGAGCCGCGCGGCGCTTGCGGCGCTCGACCTTGTGATCGAGGCGGTGGCGGTAGCCCAGCATGCCAGGCCGATAGCCGATGTGCTGCCCTTTCCGCGGCGCGCTAATGGTGGTCTTCCCCGCTTGCATCCTGATTTATCCGCCTGAAAAGGCGGGAACATTTTGGGTCGGCCGCACGTTGTGTTATACGGGGTGTGGCCGGGCTGTTCTTAGTCGGGACGCGGCCGGCCATTGCGGCGGGAGGCGCGTGGCACAATGTCCCAGACGAAGGCCGCAAAATCCACCGACGCGGCCACCGAGGCGAACGCGCCGGCAACATCAACCGAGAAGGCAGCACCGCCGCGCGCTTCCGATGCGCTGGCGCTGAAGCTTAGTTCTCCCGAATTCACCACGACGCTGTCGCATTTCCATCGCGCCGAGATCGCGCGCATGGCCGGCTGGCGCGACCGGCTCGACCGCACCAGCAACTGGGCGATCACCGTGGTGGCGGCGATGCTGTCGGTGTCGCTGTCGACGCCCTCCGCGCATCACGGCGTGCTTTTGTTCGCCATGCTTTTGATCACCCTGCTTTTGTGGATCGAGGCGCGGCGCTACCGCTTTTTCGACGTCTACCGCGCCCGCGTGCGGCAGTTCGAGCGCTATTATTTCGCGCAGATTTTTTCACCGCAGCCCGACTATGCCTCCAACTGGCTGGCCATCCTCGGCGAGGGCCTCCGCTCGCCTCGTTTCCTGATCTCGCAGCGCGCGGCGCTGATCAGGCGGCTGCGCCGCAACTACATCTTCATGTACACGATCCTGCTGCTTGCCTGGATCCTGAAGATCACCACGCCAAGCCTGTCGCGCGACGGTTCACCCATCGGCTTCGGTGCCTCGCTCGTCGACACGTTCCGGGTGGCGACACTTGGCCCCATCCCTGGCGTCGTCGTCGTGTGCGGGGTGGCCGCCTGCTATCTCGCGCTGCTTGCCGCGGCATTCCTGGTCCGCGCCGATGACGGCGAGTTGTCGTTCGGCGACGTGCATGTGTGAAACCGGGTTGACCCCTCCCCGGCGGACAGCGACTATCCGTATCAGGGACCGGTTCACGCCTTGAATCGCCGAACCGGGCCAAGTGTCTGTTTCTGGAGGAGATCGCATGGACGACACCGACCAATGGCGCAACATGGCGAGCGCGCCGCGGGACGGCAGCCGCATCCTGGTGACGGTGCGCTCCTCCGAACAGGGGCCGGCCGAGGTCGACATGGCCTACTGGTCGCGCGCCGACCAGTTCGGCGAGGAAGGCTGGCGGGCGTCGGACTCCTCGCCTGGCCGCGTCGTCGAATATGCCGAGCCGGAGCTCAGATGCTGGATGCCGCTGCCGACCGCCGGACGCGGGTCGATGCCGAGCCCATGGGAGGGCGAGGACGTGCCGCTGGTGGACGGAGACGGGATTTAGGGTGAAGCCCGCCGTGGATCGGAAGGCAGGCTTTCAAAGCCGAAACGAGGCGGGTCCTCGCCCGGCACGCCGGCGAGAGAGCGCTGCGCGGGCCGACGCCGCCAAGGCAAGAAGCCGGCTCACGAGCATTGGCAGACTTGTTCTGGGAGCGCCGGGAAACCGTTGAGCTAGCTGCCGCTCCAAGTACCGCGCCTGGGCGATGTCGTGACGAAAGATTGCGGGTGGGTTGCCTTGGGGCCGGTAGAAACCATCATCTTGCCGGAAGGGCCAGTCGGTCGGGCTGAATGGCAGCATTGAGGTTCTCCCACGTTTCAGGTTCGGCCAACTCTCTGGCGCGACCGTGATAAAGCTGGAGAAGGCAGCGTGATCGAAACGTGAAAAAGACCGCTTGGGACAGATAGCGGTTGAATTAGCAGGGGCGAAGCGAAAGAATTGCCATAACCGTGGCCGGGGCCGAACCCAATGATAGGGCCTCATCTTTATCTTCTGGGCGGATTTGATCTCGCCAGTAGTGGCGCGGCTGCTCCAACCTTGAGCCGTAAGGCACGGGCGATGATGGCCTATCTCGCCCTGCAAGCCGGACAGGCACAATCGCGCGAGAAGCTGGCCGCCCTGCTCTGGAGCTTGAATGGCGAAACGCAGGCCCGGATGAGCCTCAGGCAAGCCGTTTCGGCCGTCCGAAAGGCCATGCACAAGTGCGGCAGTGGAGGGTTTGTGACGGACGGCGCCAGTGTCGCCCTGTATCTCGACGAGATCGACTTCGATGTCGCCCGGTTCGAGACGCTTGCGACAGGATCGTCGCCCGAACACCTCGAGCAGGCACTCGCCGTCTACCGCGGCGACCTGCTCGACGGTCTTGGCTTGAAAGAGGAGCCGTTCGAGGACTGGCTTCGAGTTGAACGCGAGCGCCTGAGAACGATCGCGGTTGCAGCGCTGGAAAGGCTGGTGGCGCATTACGGCGCGTCGAACGACCTTTCATCCTGTGCGCGCACGGCTGCGCGACTGCTCGCAATGGAGCCTCTGCGCGAAGATATCCACCGGGCATTGATGAGGGCCTATGCCGCGCAGGGCCGCATCAACCTTGCTCTTAAACAGTATGAGCTCTGCCGTGAGGCGCTGGAGAGAGATCTCGGGCTGCCGCCAGAACTGGAAACGCGCCAACTGTACGAGGCTCTGCGGACACGCCGGATGGGCTCATCGCCCTACTCGAAGCGTCCGGTTGCGGCCGGCGAGCCGGCGGCCGGTTCGGGGGCAAATGCCGGACGGAGCCTTTCCGGCGGCGAGCCGATGCCACCGGCCACCCATTACGTCAAATCGGCAGGAATCAACATTGCCTATCAGGTGACCGGCGAAGGGCCGATTGACCTCATATACGTGCCCGGCTGGGTCTCCAATCTCGACCTTGCCTGGGGCTCGCCGCGCTTCGCGCATGTGCTCAAGCGGCTCGGCACCTTTTCACGCCTGATCCGATTCGACAAACGCGGCACCGGTCTATCCGACCGCAATGTCGGCCTGCCGACGCTGGAAGAGCGCATGGAGGATGTGCGTGCGGTACTGGACGCAGTCGGCTCCACGCGAGCGGTGTTGTTCGGCAGCTCGGAGGGCGGTCCGATGTGCATGCTTTTCGCCACCACCTATCCCGAGCGTACGTCCGCGCTGGTGCTCAACGGAACCTACGCCAAGGGCACTTGGTCAAAGGAGTATCCCTGGGCAAGAACTGTAGCGCAGGTGGACGATGATGTAGCGGCCGTAGAGCGGCAATGGGGCAAGCCCGCCGACATGAGCAACGCAGCACCGAGCCTGACCGAAAACATGGTCGAACGCGAATGGTTCGCCGCCTATCTCCGGAATTCGGCCTCGCCCGCCGATGCAATCGCGCTCTGGCGCTGGGGTACCGAAGTCGACGTCCGCGACATCCTGCCGGCGATCCTAGTCCCGACGCTGGTCGTGCAGAGGACGGACGACCGTTGGGTACGCCCAGAGGAAAGGCGTTATTTGGCAACCCACATCCAAGGCGCCAGATACGTCGAGCTGGCCGGCCGAGACCACGTGATCTGGGGTGAAGATTGCGACCGCCTGGTTGACGAGATACGAAGCTTCGTCGCCGGATTGACGTCCCGAAAGACCATCTCTGCGCTCACCGGATGACGGCGGCATGTCGTCGGCAGAACTGCTCATTTCCCCATCAGTGGGAGATTGGAGGTTCCGACGCCGCACCAATAGGGGCGCAGCGTCTCAGAACAAGAATGCCGCCGTGGCTGGATCGGGTCCCGTCCGGCCGTCGGCCGAATCCAGACCGTGAACGGTCTGCATGTCGTCCGCGTCCAGCTCGAAACCGAAGACGTCGAAATTGCCGGCGATGCGCTCCTGGTGGATCGACTTCGGGATCACGACCAGCCCTTCCTGCAAATGCCAGCGGATGATCACCTGCGCCACCGACTTGCCGTGCTTCTTCGCCAGCTTCTCCAACGTCGGGTCGGAAAGCAGCCGGCCGCTGCCCAGCGGGCTCCAGCTCTCGATATGGATGTTGTGCTTCTCGTGGAACTCGCGCTTGTCGCGCTGCTGGAAACGCGGGTGCAGTTCGATCTGGTTGACGACCGGCGTCACGCCGGTCTCGCCGATGATGCGCTCCAGATGGTCCTGGTTGAAGTTCGACACGCCGACCGATTTTATCCGGCCGGCCTTCTGCAGCTCGACCAGCGTCTTCCAGGCCTCGACATATTTGTTCTGGCTGGGCACCGGCCAGTGGATGAGGAAGAGGTCGATCCGGTCGATGCCGAGCTTTTGCATCGTATCGTCGAAGGCGCGCAATGCCGCATCACGCTGATGCGCGCCGTTGCGCAGCTTGGAGGTGATGAAGAGTTCGGATCGCGGCACGCCGGCCGAACGGATCGCCTCGCCGACACCTTCCTCGTTGCGATAGCCCTCGGCGGTATCGATCAGCCGGTAACCGGCCTCGACGCCCCAGCGAACGACCTTGGCGGTGATGTCGGGATCGACCTGCCACACGCCTAGCCCGATCTGCGGGATGGCGGCGCCGTCGTTCAATGTGAGATGTTCGGACATGGGGGATCCTTTTGGGAGGGAGGGTGGTGCCGACTATGTAGGCCGCGGGTTGGGGAATGCCAGTCGAGGGGAACTGGTGGCGCCGGCAGCTGCGGCGCCTCAGCCCCTCGCCCCGAACCGCAACCCGTCCATCAAAAGCTTTACCAGCCTCCCCGAACGCTCACGCCACTCTGGCGTGTTCGGCGCGGAGTAGATGCCGCCCAGCGCGTGCATCACATCGGAAGCGTCGACGTCGGCGCGGATTTTCCCCGCGGCGGCGGCGGCCTCGATCAGGCCTCTCATGGCGCCGGAGACGCGTCCGGAGGTGTCGGAGAACAGCGTCGAGTTGGTGGTGAGCAAAAGGCGCAGGCTGGTGGCAAGGCCGCGCTTGGTGGCGATGTAGTCGACGAAGCGCTGCATCCAGAGCTCCAGCGCGATATCGGCCGGATGGTCGCGCACCAGCTCCTCGGCCGCGTGGCAGAGGCCTTCCACCTCGCGGCGGTAGACCACTTCGACCAGATGCTCGCGCGTCGGGAAATGGCGATAGAGCGTGCCGATGCCGACCCCTGCCCGCTTGGCGATCTCCTCCAGCGAGGCATCGACGCCGTCGCTCGCGAAAGTCTGCGCCGCGACCTCGACCAGCCTGTCGCGGTTACGCTGCGCATCGGCGCGCAACGGCTTTGGCGCCTGCGCGTCGCGCATCGCTTCAGCGGTCATTTCCCGGTCGGGCACTTTTTTCTCCACCAATGCAATATGGGGGGTTGAACCATGGCTGGCCAGACCCCAGTTAAATAAACGGAGGCACCTCCGCTTTAGTGGAGTGGCTTTATCATATAACCAGGGGAAGCGGTATGTCACGTAGAGAAGGACGGGAAGCTTACCCTGCCCGCTGGAGCGAGGCGCTTTCTGCGACGTCTGTGGTTGGCGAATCCGCTCGTGAGTTCGTCATCCTAGGGCGAAGCAAGGAGCGAAGCGACGCGGCGCAGACCCTAGGATCCATGCCTTACCCTGCGAGCGCGGCTACGGTGCAGAATTCTGGCCCGCTGCGATCCTCGGCAAACGCCACGGCATGGATCCTCGGGTCAAGCCCGAGGATGACGACCGCAGAGGTTGCGTCCAAGCTGCCGTTACCCTTGCCCCTCTCCTCCCAAGCCCCATTTCCATCCGCCTAGCGTCCAGCAATCGGAGCCCGACGCCCTATGACCAGCCAGACAATCATCGATCCTCCCGAAGACGGCCACGTCTTGAACGGGAAGGCCCGTCCCGCCACACTTTCCCTCACCCTCACCATCAACGGCCGCGACCACGCGCTGGAGATCGAGCCGCGCGTGACGCTGCTCGACGCGCTGCGCGACCGGCTGCATCTCAGCGGCACCAAGAAGGGCTGCGACCAGGGCCAATGCGGCGCCTGCACCGTGCATGTCGACGGCGAGCGCGTGCTCGCCTGCCTGACCTTGGCGGCCCAGGTCGAAGGCCGCTCGATCACCACCATCGAAGGGCTCACCGACAAGGACGGCACGCTGCACGCCGTGCAGGCCGCCTTCCTCGAACAGGATGCCTTCCAGTGCGGCTACTGTACGCCGGGGCAGATCATGTCGGCGGTGGCCTGCATCCGCGAGGGCCATGCCGGCTCCGACGAAGAGATCCGCGAATACATGGCCGGCAATCTTTGCCGCTGCGGCGCCTATCCGAACATCGTCGCCGCGGTCCGCCAAGCCGCACAGGAGCTGCGCACATGAGAGATTTTTCCTACCTTCGCGCCGACAGTGTGGAAGCCGCGCGCAACGCGGCCGCCCTTCCCGGCGCCATGCTGCTGGCCGGCGGCACGACGCTGGTGGACCTCGCCAAATGCGGCGTCGCCGAACCTTCGACCGTCATCGACATCAGTCACATCGAGGGGCTCGAGGCCATCGATGTCACCGCCGAGCGCGCGGTGATCGGCGCGCTGGCGAAGATGAGCCATGTCGCCGACAATGCCGAGGTGAAAAGCCTGTTCCCGGCTGTGTCGGAGGCGCTGTGGCAGGCGGCCTCGGCGCAGCTGCGCAACATGGCGACCATCGGCGGCAACCTGATGCAGCGCACGCGCTGCCCCTATTTCCGCGATCCGCAAAACTTCCCGGCCTGCAACAAGCGCGCGCCGGGCAGCGGTTGCTCGGCGATCGGCGGGGTGACGCGCGGCCATGCGGTGCTCGGCGTGAGCGAAGCCTGCATCGCCACCTATCCGGGCGATCTGGCGGTGGCGCTCGTCGCCTTCGACGCCGAGGTCGATCTCGGCGAGCGCAAGCTCAGGGTCGAGGACTTCTTCCTCGCCCCTGGCGCAACCGCCGAACAGGAGCACGACATCCGCCCCGGCGAGGTCATCACGGCCATCGAAATCCCCGGCTCGGCCGCAGCCCGGCGCTCGACCTACATCAAGGTGCGTGACCGCCAGTCCTATGAATTCGCCGCAGCCAGCGCAGCAGTAGGGCTGGAGCTCGAAGGCGATGGCCGCACTGTCCGCGACATCCGCGTCGCGCTCGGCGGCGTCGCCACCAAGCCGTGGCGCGTACGCGCCGTCGAGGAAGCGCTGAAGGGCAAGGCGCTCGACGAAGACATGATCCGCGAGGCGAGCGAGCTCGCCATGCAGGGCGCCGTCGACCATGGCGCCAACCACTACAAGATCCCGTTGGCGCCGCGCGTGATCGCGCGCGCCATCCTCAAATTGGGAGAGACGGCATGACCGTTCATGACATGAAACACGCCGCGTCCGACAGCGCGCGCCTCGAGGCGGTCGGCGGGCGCCTGTCACGCGTCGACGGCCCGGCCAAGATCACGGGCGCAGCGAAATACGCCTTCGAGCAGCAGCTTGAGGGGCTGGTGCATGCGGTGCTGGTCGGCGCGACCATCGCGGCAGGCAAGGTGACTGCCATCGACACCCGCGCGGCCGAAACCGCGCCGGGGGTGCTTGCCGTGCTGACGCCCGACACCATTATGGAATTGAAGGGCGCATCGGACTGGCTCGGCAACCCGCCGTCGCAGCCGACCTACGCGCCGCTCGTGCGCGAGGTCACCTTTTCCGGCCAGCATGTCGCGGCCGTGATGGCCGAGACTTTCGAGCAGGCGGTGGCGGCGGCCGCACTCGTCAAGGTTTGGTATGACGAGAGCCCGGCCATCGTCGACCTGAGCGACGGCAAGGCCGGCGACGGTATCCCGATCGACGCCATGACCAAGGAATGGGGCGACGCGCAGGCGGCGTTCGCCGCTGCACCCGTTCGCGTCTGCGTGGCCTACAACACGCCGCGCGAATTCCAGGCGGCGATGGAGCCGCACGGACTGATCGCGCGCTGGGAGGGCGAGGAGCTGACCATCTGGGAGCCGAGCCAGTGGCTCGACGGCATGGCGCGCACCTACGCCGAGTGGTTCGGCGTGCCGTTCGAGAATGTGCGGCTGGTGTCGCCCTATATCGGCGGCGGCTTCGGCTCCAAGGCGCTGGCGCTCGCCCATAGCGCGGTCGCGGCGGCTGCCGCCAGGATGCTCGGGCGCCCGGTGAAGCTGGTGCTCAATCGTCCGCAGAACTTTACGTCCTATGGCGGCCGCGCTGCGACGCGGCAGACCGTTGCCATCGGCGCCGACAGCGACGGCAGGATCCAGTCGATCGTGCACCGCGGCGTCAACGAGACGGCCGTCGACGGCATGTGGGTCGAGCCGCTCGGCTCGGTCACCTCGATCATGTACGCCACGCCCAACTTCTCCTCGAAGCAGAATGTCGTGCGGGTCAACACGGTGGTGCCGGGAGCAAAACGCGCGCCGGGCGAGAACCCGAGCGCCTTCGGCATCGAATGCGCCATCGACGAGCTTGCCCATGAACTCGGGATCGATCCGCTGGAGATGCGGCTGATCAACTATGCCGAACAGGATCCGCATGCGAAGAAGGCATGGTCGACACGCCAGTTGCGCGAGGCCTTTGCCGCCGGCGCCGAAGCTTTCGGTTGGGCGAAGCGCTCGCCTCAGCCACGCTCCATGCGCGACGGCCGCCAGCTCATCGGCTGGGGCATGGCGGCCGGCACCTATCCGGTGCGGCGCGCGCATGGCGAGGCGGTGGTGAAGCTCATGGCCGACGGTTCGGTCGAGGTCGAAAGCTCCTCCATCGACATGGGCCAGGGCACTTACACGATCCTGGCGCAGACCGCGGCCGAGACGCTCGGCGTGCCGGTGGAGCATGTGTCGGTAAAGCTTGGCGACTCGCATTTTGCCCGCGCCGGCGTCACCGGCGGCTCGCGGCTGGCCGGCGTCATGACCGGCGCCGTCTACAAGGCGGCCGGCCAGGCGCTGGACGAGTTGATCGGGCTGGCGCTTTCCGACCCGCGCTCGCCCTTCCAGAAGCTGCAGGCAAACACACTGTCGGTAAAGGACGGGCGCATCGCCTCGCCGCGCGGCGAAGGGCCGGAACTGTCGATCGCCGAATTCATGTCCGCCGTCGGCCGCGACCAGATCGAAGCCAAGGGCGACACGCTGCCGGCCAGCACGACGCCGGAAGAGCGCTACAAGAACTATACCACGATCGCTATGTCGATCCCGCACACCGAGGGCGACTATTCGCGCCATTCCTGGTGCGCGCATTTCGTCGAGGTGCGCGTCGACGAGGATTTCGGTACGGTGCGCGTGTCGCGCGTGGTGTCGGCGCTGGATTCGGGCCGCCTCTACAACCCCAAGCTGGCGGAAAGCCAGTGGAAGGGCGGCATCATCATGGGCATCGGCCAGGCACTGCTCGAAGAAGGCATCGTCGACCGCCGCCACGGCCGCATCGTCAACGGCAATTTCGCCGACTACATGCTGCCGACCAACGCCGATATCCCCGATATCCAGACGATCTCGGTCGGCATCCCCGACCCGCACTCCTCCGCCCTTGGGGGCAAGGGCGTGGGCGAACTGGCAATCGTCGGCATCGCGCCGGCGATTGCCAACGCAGTGTTCCATGCGACGGGCAAGAGGATAAGGGATTTGCCGATCACGCTGGAGAAATTGATCGAGTAATTTTCCGCTCAAGGTAGAGGCTACGGCTCCGTCGCTTTCGCCAAATCCCGACGACCTGGCGGTCGGCCGTTCCACCAGATCGAAGAAACCTGCTTTGGCAACGAAACAGCTGGGGCGATGACAGAACCCGCAACAACAGTCCGACCAGTTCGGCGGGCCGGCCAATGCCCGACGGCAAGCGGCCAGGCCCTGGAGGCTGGAACCGCATCCATCTGATCGTCGAGGATCTTGCGGCGGAGGTTGACCGGTTGCGGGCGGCGGGTCTCAGCTTCCGCAATGAAATCGTCCCGGGTTCAGGCGGATCGCAGATATTGAAGATCGATCCGTCCGACAATCTGGCGGAGCTGTTTCAGCCGGTCCGGCGAGGGTGCTTGTCGCCGGAAGACAGCGGAACAGCACCCCGCGCGATGTGGGCGGCACCGATCATTTCACGCTCAAATTCTTCACCTCGTTGGGCCGGTAGGTGTCCATGGCCGCGCCGTTGCGATCCTCCTCCAACAGCGACTTGCTGCCGAAGGAGGCGCGCAGGCCCACCAGGTATTTGTGGGTCTCGCCGAGGTCGGTTGAACCGATCTTCATCTGCTCCAATTGATAGCGCGCGAACACTGACCACGGTGTGTCGTTGAACCGGTACATGGCCTGGAGAGCGCCGCCGGATACGTCCAGGTTCACCCCCTGGTCCGTTCTGCTGAAGCTGAGTTCCGCATCCAGGCGAAGGTTATCCTGGACGAAGTAGCGTGCGACGGCGCGGACGTTCCATTGGTCGGAGTTGAGGGAATCCTCGTTTGCCCGGCCAAAGGCAGCCTGCCCGTAAAGGGTAAGATTGCCAAAGTAGATCTGGGCTTCCGGACCGACGGTCCAGGAACTCGCCTTCCCGTCGAAATCGCCAAAGTCCACCGACGTATAAGTCGCGAACACACCGGCGGCAAATCTGTCGGGGTCCCGGTAGTATCCGTGGATCGCGCCGCCGACGCCGCCCCAATGAGCGAAATCGTCGTCCCAGATCCGGTCATAGGTGAGGTCGCCCTGGAAGTTCCAGCGCTGGGCGAACGGAATGTTGACGCGGGCGGCGCCCCCTGCGGCGTGCACGGTGTCGCCGATGCTGGTAAAGCGAAGCCCGCCCAGATAGATCTCGCCGTAGCCGGAAATATGCGGCGTCACCACCGTCTCTCCTCCGGCCAGCGGCTGCGGTGCGTCGGCGGCGTACGCGAACGTCGTGGCGACCAGCGACGCGGCGATGATTGAAAAGCGATGCATTAGGAGCCCCCGAATTCGAATATGCGTCCTGCGGTCCGGACGAATGCCGTGGTCGGTCTTGCATTGTTCGCCGTCCGGCGTCTTGGGCTGGACCGCAGCGGAATTGTCCTGGAAAGCGCTGCCGCACTTGACGCGCCAATGTGGCCATCCGGCCACCAGCCGACCGGCCTGCTCATTCCTGTCGCCTTTCCCCCCGCCACAAGCAAACCCCGGTGCGAGGCCAGGGTTTCGTGCGGTCTGTCGGATCAGAACTTGTAGCTGAGGCCGACCCGCAGATCGTGCGTCTTGAGATCGACACTCGTCGCCGTGGGAAGACCGGATGCGATCGAGAGAGCCTTGCTGCCGAAATCGGAGTAGCGGTACTCGACGCGAGCGATCCATTTATCGGTGAAGGCGTGCTCGACGCCGGCTCCAACCGTCCAGCCAACATGGGTGTCGTCGTGGAGCGGTATGTCACCACTGGAGGTGCCGGTGATGCCGATAATTTCATACTTGGCCGCGGCCACGCCCGCAGTGATGTAAGGCAACGTCCGATCGAACGCATAGCCGGCGCGCAGCCGCGCCGACCCCGACCACTGGAGCTCGCTCTTAAGGATAGTGCTGCCGCCATTGGCAAGGGTCGTCAGTCCTTCGACGTTACTGTACGCAATGTCCGCCTCAACACCGAGCACGAAGCGGTTCGCCATCTCCTGATTGAAGCCGATATGGATGCCGCCAATGAAACCGTCCGGATCGACAGGAGCGTTAATATCGGTGCCCCCAATACCACCGCCGGAGATGAAGAGATTGGATTTTCCGGCGGCGTAGCCGAAGTGAACGCCGGCATAGAGCCCGGACCAGTCGTAATCGGCGGCAATGGGCAAGGTTTCATTGATGTCCGCCGCGGGCGCCATGCCGACAGATGCGAGAATAACGGCCGTGGCGAGAAGAATCGTTTTCATTGTTGTTTGCTGCCCCATGGGTGTTGCGTTCGCTCGCTGCGGAAATGCTCAGCGGAGATCCAGTTAACGTCGAGAGCCACGATGTTGCATTGTTCGCAGCCCGCGTCTTGGGCTGGACCGCACTGGAATTGTCCGGGAAAGTGCTGCCGCGCATGTCCGGCCAGTGTGGCAGTTCGGCATCAGCCGACAGGTGCGCTCACTCCCGGCGACCGCGGCATTGGCGCCTCCTGGCTCACGTCGCGGGCGTTTTTTCGTTTCCGGCACAAGCAAGAAACCCGGCGCGAGGCCGGGTTCCTACCTGTTCGCGCAAACAGAGATCAGCTTGCTACGCGCTAGCCCTGGCCGTCGAACTATCTGGCGCCGCTCGGCGTCGAGCCGAAGCGGCGGCGGAAGCAGCGGTTGAAATAGGAGACGTCTGAGAAGCCGCTCAGCAGCGCGATCTCGCTGATGCGCATACGGTCGTTGCGCCTGTCGGAAAGCATGCGATGGGCCCTTTGCAAGCGCAATTCGAGAACGCGCTCGGCGAAGCTCACCCCGCTTTCCTGCAAGAGGTCATGGACATAGCGGGGCGAGAGCCGCAACTGCTGGGCAACGCGCTGGGCCGAGATGGACGGATCGGCGAAATTGTCCCTGATCTTGTCGAGGATTGCCTGCAGCCTTGCCGCGCGCAGGCCGCGCATGCCAGCGAGCTCGGCGGGCTCGCCCTTGGCGCCGGTTACCAGGCCGATCAGATCGACGATCGTTTCGGTGGCATGGGTGACAAGGTCCGGCGACACCAGAGCCGGACCAGCTTCCAGGAAGTTGCAATAGCGCCTGAGCATGCCGAGCGCCTCATTGTCGGCCGCCACGGTCAGTGCCAGCCGGTCCTCGACATGGGCGAAGGCACTCTCCAGGATCTCGCGCGGAACGACGATGTTGGCCCAGACATTGCTGTCGCCGCCGCTCATTTCCAGCGCCTCCGAGGCAGATACCAGCGCGGCTTCGCCCTTGCCCACGCTGTAGTCGCGGCCGGCCTGGGCGCCGCTCAGCCTGGTGTCGCCATGGTTGATCAGGAGGAGATAGCCGTCGCGGCCATCGTCGGCGATGTTGCGGGCCTTGCGGCTGGCATGCCGGATGGTTCCGGCCATCTGCCCCAGCACCACCGGCCCGACGGGCGTGGCTTCGATCTCGGCCGCGAATGGCTGATTGGCCGAGATGGCATATTCGACCGACCATATCTCGGCGACGTGGATGTCCTGCCAGAGCGCGAAGCGCGCGCGGTCGTCGAGATGCCCAGGCAGGTCGAGCGACGAGAAGACGTTCTTTTTCAAGGGCAACCTGGCCTTTCTGCGCGCGCGTCTTCACTTGCACGGGCACCGTATTGGACCAGTTCACATCTTGTCCAGAGCCGCAAAATATCTATGCATGCCAGGACAATTCCGTTGCTGTTCTGGACAAGAACTCACCCGAATTTCATCGACCCGATCGGAAAATTTCAAGAATACTCGGAAATGTCAGCTCGAATCGGCGGCGCCCTGCCGATCGTAGCGGAAAGCGGATCCAGGTTGTGGAGCCGGCGGCAAAGCCGCCAATCTCCCCACGTGGGATCCCTCGTGGGGGAGATCAGTCGCCCATTCTCTTTCGCCAATCTCCAACGTCGGCTACCAGTCCAACCCGAACACCAGCTTGCCGAAATGCAGGCCGCCGGCGGCCATGTGAGTGTAGGCCTCGGTTGCCTCGTTCTGCGAAAACACCTTGTCGACGACCGATCAGCTCCAGCAGCTTGCCGTCCCAGTCGGGTCGCGCGGTAATTGATCAGGTGATCGGCGCCGAGCGCCTTGGCCCGATCGAGCTTCTCGTCCGAGGACCAAGTAATGACGGTGGCCCCGGCCGCCTTGGCGAGCTGCAGCGTGAAGATCGAGACGCCGCCCGTGCCGAGCAGCACGACGACCGAGCCCGGCCCGACATCGGCGGCGCGGAGCGCGTTCCAAGCAGTGCTGCCGGCCTCGGCAAGGTCGAGGCTGCAATCCGGGCTTCGGAAGGTGTAGAGCGCCATTTCCTTCGCATTCCCGAGGATGCCACGCCATCATAAGTCCTGTATGGTCGCCACATGTCTCGGAGGGCGACCATGCAAAACGGATTGGCAAGATTCATCATGGCTGCTCCCATCGCGGCCACCCTGCTGGCCGCAGCGCCCGCCCATGCCGCCTCCTGCGCCTGGTCCGCCAAGATGGAAGAAGACGAGGGCGGCAGCGTGATGACGGCGTCGGTCTGCGGCGGGCCGAAGGGCGATGCGCATCTGATGCTGGCCTGCTTCGACAGACCGGTGCTGAGCTATGATCTGGGCGCCGCCGGCGGACAGCTCGAGCCCGGCATCAGCGGCTCCTTCACCTTCAAGGCCGGGGGCAAGAGCGTGACCAAAAAGCTCGAGCTCGAGGCGATGTACAATTACTTCACCGCCGAGCTCTCCGGTCCCGCCGACCCGTTGCTGGCGCTCTTGCGCGGCAAGGGCGACGTGACGGTTTCCGCCGACAAATATGGCGCGGCAAGCTTTCCGCTGAAAGGCTCAGGCGCCGCAATCGGCAAGGTGCTGGCAGCGTGCGGCAAGGGTTCAGGCGGCGAGGCGGATTGATGCCTGGGCGCGCGCCGGCGCCCGCGTTCCATCGCTTTTGACGCCTTGCGTGGAAGCCGAGTTGCTTTGAAGCCAACGTCCGGCACAGCCAGCCGCGTGGCGTCGCGTCCGCCTGCCTTGGCAGCGTAGAGCGCCTTGTCCGCCTGGACTGGCCGCGCGTATTCTTGATGTAGCAGAAGTCCGGCGGCTGGGCGACGGCGGCGCGCAGCAGGTCACGCTCGTTGGTGACAAGCTGCGTGTGCAGCACGACGAGGCCGGCCAGTTGCGGTTGTTATGCGGTTGCGCGTCGGTGACCAGCCCCATGGCGAAACCTTTCATCCCGCACCATATGAATCTCCGCCGGCGATGATTGCCCTCGCGACAAGCGTGATCGATCCCAGAATGCCGGCCAGGCGGCCCATCCCGGGCCGCCGACGCTCCTCGCGAGGCCCGTTGCGGCATCGCGCGACCCTGTCACCGGCCGCGACACAGGAGCTTTATCCATGAATCCGATCACCCTTTTCCTCACCGCTGTCTTTGCGCTCATCGGCGCCAGCGTCGGCGCGCTTGCCGGGCCATGGGCGGGCGGGCCGTTCTTCGTCATCGCGGCGCTGATCGCCGCCTCGCTGAAGATGGCCAACACCTGGCAACGCTTCGTCGTGCTGCGCGCCGGCAACCTGCTTGGCGTGCGCGGCCCCGGCCTGTTCATGATCGTGCCGGTCCTCGACAATGTCGTGGCGGTCATCGACCAGCGCATCCAGACCACCGCCTTCAACGCCGAGGAGGCGCTGACCAGGGATACAGTGCCGGTGAATGTCGACGCCGTCATCTTCTGGCACGTTCATGACGCGCGCCAGGCGGCGCTGGAAATCACCAACTACCGCGAGGCGATCGACCGCGTGGCGCAGACCTCGCTGCGCGAGATGATCGGCTCCTCGATGCTCTCCTCGCTGCTTGCCGACCGCCAAGCCGCCGACGCGCATCTGCGCGACGTCATCGGCGCCAAGACGGCCCAATGGGGCATCACCGTGATGTCGGTCGAGATCCGCGACGTCGCCATCCCCGTGGCGCTGCAGGACGCCATGTCGCGCCAGGCACAGGCCGAGCGGGAGAAGGAAGCGCGCGTCATCCTGGGCTCAGCCGAGGCGGAAGTCGCTGCAAAATTCGTCGAGGCGGCCACCACCTATGCCGACCATCCGGCGGCGCTGCAACTGCGCGCCATGAACATCATCTACGAGACGACCAAGGAGCGCGGCGCCACCATCCTGATCCCGACCGGTCTGGTGGACAGCCTCAACCCGGCGGCGGCACTGGTTCAGGGCGGCGTGCTGAAAAGCGCAGCGTAGGGAGATTGCATCCTCCCGACGCATCATAAAAATCCGGTCCGGCTGATGCGCCATGACGCGCCAGCCGGACCGGATTTGTCTTCAATGATCGATGGAACCTCAGTAGTCGGAGCCGTCCTCGACCACGACCGGACGATGATGGTGCCGGTGGCCGATCGAACCGGTGACGACGACGGTGTCGTGACGGCGGTGATGGCGGTGACGCCAGCCGCGCTCGCCATTGTCATAGAAGGCGACCGTGCCGTGATGGCGGTGATGCAGGCGGTGGCCTTCCTCATTGATGATGACCGCCGGGCGGTGATGATAGTGATGCCTGTGATGCGTGCCGATGACGATATCGGCCTCGGCCGCGGAAGCCACGGCGGGGGCGGCGACGCAGAGCGCCAGGGCAGCGAGAAGCACTGTTTTCATTGCTCTTTTCCTAATTTCCGATCATCCCTTCGCCGGGGTAAACCGTTGTTCACTGCTTTGGTTCCGGTGTGATCCGCGCCCCGGCGTGGGATCGCGGCAGGCGGGCGAGCACGGCCGTCAGCGGTGTTCAACCTCCCCGCTGGCGCCGAAGCGCGACATATCTCAGGTAGGTCGTGGCCGCGGCGTCGCAGGCGCGCCGCCTGCCGCCATTGGCCTCGATCATCGTCTTGGCCAGCCGCGGCGGCAGGCCGTATTTGTCGGCGAAGAAGGCCGGCTCGTATGGCTGGTCGTCCTGATCGTCTGTCGGTCTATCGAGGTTCATGAGAGCTCCTGTCGGCGGCGCCAGAAAATTGGCGCTTGCCAATGCGAAGCCCTGGCTTTGGTTGCGACGCTCGGTCCTCTTCGCAGGCCGGTCCGACTTCAGTCCGATATTGCCTTGCGACCGTCGCCCGATCGGCGGAACGAAGCTTCTCGGCGCTCGTTTGCCGGCATCGAATCCGCAGCATCACGGCTGCCAACTGGAGCAACGGACATGAACGACGACCGCAACAGTGTTCTGGAGGCGCGCTGGCTTCTCGCCGTGCCGGCATCGATGCTGCTCACCGTGCTGATAGCCGGGTTATTGCTTGGGTAGGCGGGCGATGAACCACCTTCTCTTTCGCGCCGCCGACTTCCTGTCACGCTTGCCCGGCTCCTACGGAATGGTCGTCGCCATGGTCGCCTGCACCGCCGTGGTGCAGGGCTCGAGCATGCGGAACCGCATGAGATCAAGTCGAAACTGACGGAACTGGAAATGAAGGCCGAGCGCCTTGCGGCCGGTGACGGCGTGAGGGGCGGGAGAGTGAGGCCGGTGCCGCAGTGGGCGGGGGTTCGTTGGGGTAGCTGAGGCACCGGCCGAAGGGCGGAATGGGCACCGCCGCCAGCCAAAGATAGACCTCATGGGCGGCGGCGAAATTACGTGATCGCGGAAGCATTTTTGACCCGAACCATCCCGACGCATCGTTGTCACGCGGACCGATCGGAACAAACGCTCGGCGTCGCCGTTTGCGGGGATGGTTATGTTCGAATTCGCGCCCCTCGATATGAACGGCGAGATCCGCGCCGATCGCCACCGGGCCGCAAGGCTGTCGATGCTGCATGAGCGCGTGGTAAAGCGTCTCGACAAAGTCGATCATTCCGCCGATGCCGTCGAGATGGCGGCAGCCGCTTTCGTTGAGGCGACCCATCCGCCGACTATTGCCGCTGTGCCATTCAGGCCAGTCAGGATTGAAACGGCGGCCGGCTGGACAACTCGGGCTATGAGTTCCTGAAGGGCAAGAATGAAACGGTCAGACCGGATGCATGTTGCGCTCCCTGACCAGAGCGCGCTTCAGCAACGCGGCATACACCGCCTCGCGGTCCCCACGGTATCGCCCAAGCAATCCCATTGCCTCGTCGCGTTCCAGACGCCCGAGCTTCATCATAAAGCGAAGCTCACATTCCGGAATAAGAGGCTGAGCTTGTCGCCGCCGCCACCACGTTTCGTGCATCGTTTCGACCTCCCCACCGCGCCAGCCCGGTAGTCCGGCAGAACCGCTACCCTGCAACTCGCGCTGCCTGTGGAGACGTTATAGTTCAGTCGTGCACCGGCCTGAGTGACGCCGCCCACACTTCTCGCTTTCGATACTTGCATCTGTTAGCGATGTCCCCTCCAAGGGCATCGGCCCGGCCTGTGTCAGAGCCGCAGGCCGGGCTCCCAGGATCAGGCTGTTAGGATCAGGTGCTGCGGCGCTCTCTCAAATCGCTGGCAAGCGCAATCATCATCGCAGCCACCACCAGCCCAGCCGCGACCGCAAAGGTCGATCCCATCCCGTGCGCGACGGCTCCCGGCGCTGCCGCCGCGACATCCTTGGCGCCCACGGCGAAGGCGAACACCGCGCCCATCACCGCCGTGCCGGTGACAAGGCCGAGATTGCGCGAGAGGCTGAGCATGCCCGACACCACGCCGCGCTCCTTCCTGTCGACATCGGCCATGACGGCCGTGTTGTTGGCCGCCTGGAAAAGCTGGTAGCCCGGCGTGAGCAGGATGATGGCCGCCGCGTAGCCGGCAACGCCGAAGAGACCTGGCAGCGCGGCCAGCGCGGCGCAGCCGGCGACCATCAGCACCAGCCCGGCGGTGACCATCGCCGCTGCGCCGAGGCGGTCGACGACGCGCCCGGCAATGACGCCGCACAGTGCCGAGACGACCGGGCCGATCGACAGCACGGCCCCGGTTGCCGCGTCGCCGAGGCCCAAGGCGCGTGACAGGAAAAACGGACCGACGACCAGCGTCGCCATCATCACCGTCGAAACCAGCGCGTTCATGGCGAGGCTCGGCGCCAGCACCGGGTCGCGCAACAGCGCGAGCTTGACCAGGGGTGACGCCACCTTGGCCTCAACGATGACGAACAGCACCGCGCCGGCCGCGGCCGCGCCGAGCAGCGCGATGTTCAGGCCGCCGAAATGGCCGCGCCCCATGGTCATGGACAACGCATAGGCGGCAAGCGTGGCGGCAAGCAGCAGCGTGCCAAGCGTGTCGAAGCGCCCCCTCGCCTCGCCACGAACGCCTGTCGCCCAGCGGACGATGCTCGCCGCTTCGCTGGCGGGTATCGCTCGGCGGACGATGCCAACCGCTTCGCTGGCGGGTATCGCCGCTGGAAGGAAGCGCCAGGCGGCGAGCAGCGCGACGGCGCCGAGCGTGGCGTTGACGAGGAAGATCGAGCGCCAGCCGAAGGCGGCGATCAGCACGCCGCCAAGCGAAGGCCCCAGTGCGGTGCCGACCGCCGACATGGTGCCGAGCAGACCCATGGCGCTGCCGGTGCGTTCCTTCGGCACCGTCTCGCCGACGAAGGCCATCGTCAGCGCCATCATCACTGCTGCGCCCAGGCCTTGCACGGCGCGGGCGCCGATCAGAAAGGCCAGCGACGGCGCGAGCGCGGCGGCAAACGAGGCGGCGCTGAACAGCGCCAGGCCAACAATCAGCAGCGGCCGGCGGCCGACAAGATCGCCGAGACGCCCGACGCTGACGATCAGCGCGGTGATGGTGAGCAGATAGGCCAGCACCACCCATTGCACGGCCGCAAAGGACGCGACGAAGGCTAGGCTCAGCGTCGGCAGCGCGACATTGGCTATGCTGGTGGCGAGCGAGGAGACGAGCATGGCAAGCGACAGGCTGGCCAGCGCGCCCGCCGTCGAATGGCTTTCAGGCGCGGCGCGGGTTTCGGCGATGTCGGCCATGATTTCTTCTCCGTCGGTTTGAACTTGCCGGGGAAGATAAGCGCGCGGCTGACATGGCGGAACGCGCAGCCTTTGCACTTGAATAGTGCATCAGACGCCATGTCTGTTCGACGGATCCATGCTATGGTCGCGCCATGTCGCGACCCGATCTCAACCTGCTCGTCACGCTCGATGTGCTGCTTGCCGAAGGCAGCGTCGCCAAGGCCGCCCGGCGCCTGAAGCTCAGCCCCTCGGCGATGAGCCGGGCGCTGGCGAGGCTGCGTGAGACAACCGGCGACCCGCTTCTGGTGCGCGCCGGACGCGGCCTGGTGCCGACGCCGCGCGCCGTCGAGCTCGGCGCCGAGGTCGGCCGGCTGGTGACGGAGGCCGAAGCGGTGCTGCGGCCGGCCGAACGGCTCGACCTTGCGCGGCTCGACCGCGGCTTCACGCTCCGCAACAGCGACGGTTTCGTCGAGAATTTCGGTCCGGCGCTGCTCGCCCGCGTGGCCGAGGAGGCGCCGGGCGTGCAACTGCGCTTCGTGCCCAAGCCCGACAAGGACAGCGGCCCGATGCGCGGGGGCGCGATCGATCTGGAGACCGGCGTGGTCGGCGGATCGACCGGACCCGAGATACGCACGCAGGCGCTGTTCCGCGACCGCTTCGTCGGCGTCGCGCGGGCCGGCCATCCCTTGAGCGAAGGCCGCATCACCGCCGCCCGCTTCGCCGCCGGCCGGCACATATTGATCTCGCGCCGCGGCCTCGACCGCGGCCCGGTGGACGACGCCTTGGAACGCGCCGGGCTGACGCGGAAAGTCACGACCGTGGTCGGCGGCTTCGCCGAGGCGTTGGCGCTGGCACGCGGCTCCGACCTCATCGCCACCGTGCCGGAGCGCTATACGGGCACCCTGCGCGAGGGCTTGTTCACCTTCACGCTGCCGGTGAAGCTCGCCGCGCTGACGATCTCGCTTTTGTGGCACCCGAGGCTCGATGCCGATCCGGCGCATCGCTGGCTGCGCGGGCTGGTGCGGGAAGTTTGTGCGAGCCGACGCGCCTGATCCTTTTGCTCAACATGAAGACCCCGAGAGGATTGCCAATTCGCCATCTCCGCCACCGCCCCCGGGGTCGTGACGAAAGTCACTCGCCAGTGCATTAGATGGCGCTAATGATATCGCCAGCGCCAATGTTCCTTTGCGCGGAACCCAATGCCGGCCATGGACGTTGCTGGGCGCTTGGGAGGGAGGCGGGAGGCGGATTGAACGATTTCAGGAAATTTGCCTGCTCTCGCTGCCAGGGTGCGGGCAAGGTGTTTATTTGTGAAAAATGGACCCACTCCAACGGCACATGCTGCCCCTCGGGGGCATTGCGCGACAATTGCCAGGGTCAGCGTGTTACCTGCCAGGCCTGCAATGGAACCGGCCTGCGCGGCTACAGCACGCCCCCTGTTCTGCAGGAATAGTCCGCCCCACGCTCACGCGCCCATCCCGGAACCTTGCCGTTTATTCGGAATTCCTAATATAAAGGTGCCCACGCGAGAAACGCCAAGCGAGCGCCCTGGAGACGCGTATGAAAACCTATCGCGTCGAGGAAATAGACGGCGAGGCCGTCGTCGCGGTGCATTCGGCGGAAGCCAAGACGCCTTTCGAGGCGGCCGAGAAGGCGCTTGGCCGGAAAGTCACGTTGCGTGCCGGCGCCGACAGGTGGGTCCGCGTCGTCGACCTCACCGAGCGGCCGAGGCCGGTCAGGCTCAGGCCGATGATCTTCGAATTCAAAGCAATTGGACAGAGGAAATAGCGAACCGGGGCTTTGAACGCTTCGCACGTTTCCCGGAATTGCTTTTAATGCGTTTCACCGTTTTACGGAAACGGCAAGATGACCCATCTCCTTGTTTTTACGCACTTCCGGACGGAGCCCGCGGCGAAGTCGCCGAGCCCAACCGCTCACACTTTCCTGGCATGTTCTAGGTGCTGGCGCCGCCCATCAGCGCGGCGACCAGGGTTGCCAAGAAGACAAGCAGCCCCAATGCGACCCGATCCAGCCATGACCGCCGTCTGGCAAGAACCTCGAACAACCGATTGGCCATCGCAACTTCCCCCATTCATTGGCATTGTATCACGTCTTTCGTGAGCGGATCATAAAACGGCACACAAATGGATCCGATGCCGTTTTCAAGGCGTAACCCGCCTTCGCCGGGCGCCAATGCTGCACTGCCGAATTGCACCCAAAAAAAGTCGGGGTCGAAGTGACATGCCGGCGAGCGAAAAATCAGCCTATTCAAGCAGATAGGCATATATTGCGGCGCGGCCTGGCGGACATCGGAAAAGCCCGGAATTCCGCCATTTCGTGGCTTTCGCCGCGACCCCGGCATGGCTGCAAAGCGTGCTTCGGGCGCGAAAAAGGCGGCTAAAAGGCGCTTGCGGGCCTTCGCCGACGGCGTTGACAGGGCACCGCGCCAATGGCACTCCGCAACCACTGGTCACGCCATGACCGTTGCTGTTGGGGACGGACGGGGTTTCAGCAGCTTGGCGGCGGCGCCGGACGGGCGGGCACCTTCGAAGTGCGCCGCCCGCTCCTGGCCGGTCCAGCTTTCAGCTTTAAAAGTGCCTGCTTCAAAACCGATCAAGCTGGCGGCGCGTTCCTCAGAAACTCAGAACGTGAAGCCGGAGGATGGTACGGCGGCAGTCACCGCCGAAAGCCTGTCACGTCTGGCAAGCGTCGGTTTGCGATATGGCTTCTTCATCGGCTGTCTCGGCCCGGTCGACGATGAAATCAGGACAGCAAGATATGCCCGGCGACCGCCGCGTCAAGCGGAGGGATAAATTTGGCGGAAGGATAAATTTGGCGAGCGCGTAAATTTGGCTGACAAGCCTATAGGCTTCGCCAGCCAATGTGATCTGTGCGCCTGTGGGGCCTTGGCGCCGCCGGCGGGGGCGGCGCCTGCCCGCGCGGATGCAAGGCCGCGATCCGCGCGGGTCAGGCTTCCGGCCAGTCGCCCCAGATCATTCTTCTTCGGATCCAAGCCGTTCTTGACGAATGGCCGGCGAACCGGAAAGCTCGGCCACGGCGCCGTGATGGCGCTGTGCGAGAAGGAAGGCCGTGCCATGCCGGGTGCCGACGAAAAGCTTGCCGCGCTCGGCATCGTACTGCCACCGCCGCTGAAACTGCCGCCGGGCATAGTGCTGCCCTTTCCCGGGGTGAATGTGCGCGGCGACCGCGCCTATATCTCCGGCCACGGGCCGCAGGGGCCGGACGGCTCGCTTGCCGGCCCGTTCGGCGCGGTCGGCGAGAGCGTGTCGCTGGACGAGGCACGGGCTTCGGCCCGCAAGGTCGGGCTGTCGATGCTCGGCAGCCTGAAACGCGAGCTCGGCAGCCTCGACCGGATCATCGGCTGGTGCCGCGTGCACGGCATGATCAATTCGGCATTGCGCTTCACCGAGACGCCGGCGGTGATGAACGGCTTTTCGGAGCTCATCCTCGAGGTCTTCGGCCCTGAGATCGGCCGTCACGCCCGCACCGCCATCGGCGTTGCCGCCCTGCCCCTGAATTTCCCGGTCGAGATCGAGGCTGAAGTGATGATTGAGGGGTGAGCCTCCCTTGGTTCCAGCGCAGCTTGACCAGGCCGTGGTCGGCACGATAGGCGGGCCGAGGCCACCCAACCGATGAAAGACCGGTATGACGGACCCTATCGTGAAAGACAGCAACGGCACGCCGCTGAAAGACGGCGACTCCGTGACCCTCATCAAGGACCTCAAGGTCAAGGGCACGTCTGAAACGATCAAGCGCGGCACGCTGGTGAAGAACATCCGGCTCAACGGCAATCCCGGCGAGATCGAATGCAACACCAAGCAGGTCAAGGGCCTGGTGCTGAAGACAGAGTTCCTGAAGAAGGCGTGATGGCGGGGAAGATCGGGAGGCCGCCCTCGCCCTCCCCTTATGTTGCACCGCGTTAGATTTGTTGCATTGCGATATCGGCGTATAGGGCCGAGGCTTTAGGGCAGGCGGGATACGAACGAGCATCGTGAGGTTCGTATTCGTGTCAACACCTGCGCAGGATTTCCGGCCCGACATCGAAGGCTTGCGGGCGGTGGCCGTGACGGGCGTCGTCGCCTTCCATTTCGGCCTCACCGCGCTGCCCGGCGGCTTTGCCGGGGTCGACATCTTCTTCGTCATCTCGGGCTATCTGATCACCCGCCATCTCGCCGCCGAGATTTCCGAGACCGGCCGGCTCGACCTTTTGCGCTTCTACGCCCGGCGCGCGCGGCGCCTGCTGCCGGTGGCGCTTTTCGTCATCGCCGCGACGCTCTGCGCCGGCGCGCTCATCCTGTCGCCGGAGGAGCAGGCGCTTTATTCCAAGGGCGCGATGTTCGCCTCGGCCTATATGATCAATCTGTGGCTGATCCGCTGGTCGTTCGACTATTTCGCCAATGACGCCACGAGCAACCCGTTCATCCATTACTGGTCGCTGTCGGTCGAGGAGCAGTTCTATCTCGCCTGGCCGGCGCTGCTGATGCTGGCGGCGTGGTTGAAGCCCGGCAAGCGCGCCATCGTGATTGCGATCGGTGCCGTCGGCCTCGTCTCCTTCATCGCCTGTGCCTGGCTGACGAGCGTGTCGCAGCCCTGGGCCTTCTATTTTTCGCCGCTGCGCGCATGGGAATTTGCCGCCGGCGGCCTCGTATCGATGGCGCCGGCACGGCTGTTGCAGGAGCGCCCGCTGCTGGGGCGGGCGTTGAGCCTGACCGGCCTGACGATGATCGGGGCCGCATATCTCACCTTCAGCGAGGACGCTCCCTTCCCCGGCTTTCTGGCGCTTCTGCCGGTAGCCGGCACGGTCCTTCTGCTCAAGGCGGGAGCGGCCGGCGCCAGGGACGGCGTGAATGCCACCCTGGCGCTGCCGCCCTTACAATGGATCGGCAAACTCTCCTATTCGCTCTATCTGTGGCATTGGCCGGTCATCGTCTATGCCGGCATGCTGGCGCCGGACCTGACGCCGGCCGAGCGGCTGCTGTGCTTCGCGGTAACGCTGGCGCTCTCCACCCTCAGCTACCATCTCATCGAGAACCCGATCCGTCGCAATGGCTGGTTGATGGTCAGTGCGGCGCGGGCGCTGGTGCCGGCCCTCCTCCTGACCGGCACCGGCGTCGCAGCCGCCTATGGCAACGCCAGGCTTGCCGTGCACGACCTCGATCCGGAACAGCGCATCATCGCCGCCAGCGCCGCCGAACCGTCGACGGCCCGGACCAAAGCCGGCTGCGTGCAGGATTACCAGAGCGTGACGCCGAAGCCTTGCGTGTTCGGCGATGGCCAGCGCCTCATCGCCCTCTTCGGCGACTCCCATGCCGACCATTGGTCGACGCCGCTGATCGAGGCGGGCCGGAAGAACGGCTACCGGGTGGTGACCTGGCTGAAGAATTCCTGCCGCGCCTCGCGCATCAGCGTCTGGTCGTCCGAGCTCAAGCGCCCCTATAGCGAGTGCGACCGCTGGCGCGAGCAGGCGATCGCCGAGATCATCGAGGCGAGACCGGCGCTGGTGGTGATCTCGGAGCTGGCGCTGACCAGCGGCCGCAAAATGGCCGGCCGCGGCGGCGACACGCGGAGACAGGATTCCGACTGGCGGGCCGGCCTGCGCTCCACCCTCACCAGCCTGAGCAAGGCGGGGCTCAAGGTCGCCTTCATCCGCGACGTGCCGTTCAACAACGCGAATGTCGACACCTGCGTGGCGCGGGCGCTGTGGCGAGACGAGACGCCCTCGCGCTGCGACCAGACGCGCGCCTACGCCGCCAACGACGCCATGGCGGCGGTGGAACGCGACATCGTCGACAGCATTCCCAACGCCGCTTACGTCGACCTTACCGACCGCTTCTGCAGCGCCACCATTTGCCACGTCTTCATCGACGGCAAGCTCGCCTTCCGCGACCAGCACCATATGGCGACTCCCTTCGCGGAATCGCTGGAGCCGGAGGTGGAGAAAAGGGTGATCTCGAAGATGGGGCGGTAGGCGGGACGGCGGAGCGCGTAATCTCCCTTGCGGGGAGATGGCCGGCAGGCCGGGGGGTGAAGGGATGCCGACCTACGCTTCGTCATTCTAGGGCGGAGCAAGGAGCGAAGCGATGCGCGCAGACCCTAGAATGACGCAAATTCCCCGTCACCCCACCACGACCACAAAATGCTTGGTCACCGGCTCGAGGATCTTCCAGGTGCCCTTGAAATCCGCCTCGACGACGAAGGCATCGCCTGGGCCGACCTCGACAGGCTCGCCGCCATCGGGGGTGATGATGATGCGGCCCGCGATCATGTGGACGAATTCATAGTCGGTGTAGGTGGCGTGATAGGTGCCGGGCGAGGCGCGCCAGGTGCCGGACATCACCTTGCCGTCCTCGGTGGTGTGCTGCGCGGCCGTCTGCATGGTCGGCGAGCCTTCGACCGCGACCCAGCCCGGCAGATCGCCGCCATCGGCATGCTCGACGGCGCCGAATTTGAGAATGGTGGGTCTGGACATCGGATGCTCCTGGGTTCGCCGGAATTGGCTGGGGATGAGATAGCCGATGGTGGCATGCGGTGCACGCGGCGATGCGACAAAGCGAGGCGAAGTGGCGACGGATGGCTACGGAACCGATAGCTGGCCGAGGCGATAGGCCGTGGCATATTAGCAACACTTAACAGACGTCGCGCGCAGTTTGCGGCATTGAGCATCGCTGTCCCGTTTCGGGACTGGCATCCGCCTTGCTATAAAGAGATTGCCGGTGTCCTCCCGCCGGTCCTGATCGGGGGATCAGGTCTTAAATCTCGCCGGGCCTGTGGGCTTTGGGCACCAGGGGCAAGCCCGGCGAGTTTTCTTTTTTCATAGTGGCGGGCGCCGCGCCCTCACTCCGCGGCCTGCAATTGCTTCCGGCGCGCCGGCCGGCGGCGGCGGGCGGGTTTCAACGTGACCGCCGCCTTTTTCGAAAGCGCGCCGGTCACCGCGTCGACCATGCCGAAGGCGACGAAGTCGGCGTTGAGGGTTCCGGCCAGTTCGGCCGCCGCCTCGGCGTCGCCATTGCCGACTTCCGACCACAGCACGATGCCGACGCGCAGCTTTGGCTTGATGCGCTTCAACCTGCGCACCATGAAGCGCGCGTGCTGGTTGGACTGGCGGTTGAGGAAGCCGATGACGACGCTGTCGACGTCCGCGAGATCGAGGCGGCGGATCGCCGAGGGCTCGAGGTCGGCGAAGCTTGCGCGCGTCACTTCGGCGCCCTGCACTTCCAGCACCTGCGCCAGCATGGCCGCGGCGGCATCGTCGAGCTCGCCCCGCCCGCCGGCGCAAAGCACGGCAATGCCTGAACCGTCCGGCAGGTCGACCTCCTCCTCATCGGCTTCGCCGGACTTGTCTTCCGGTTTCTTTTCGGCGGCGATCTTTTCGGGGGATTTGCCCTCCTGCGCCTTGGCGGCCTCCTGATCCTCTTCATCCTCGGCTTCCTGCTGGGCGCTGTCGTCGAGATTGGCGACGAGCGTCATGGCGCTGTCGGCGACATGCCTGCGCTGCTCCTCATCCATGACGCCGCGCTCGCGGTCCTGCTCGCCAAGCAGCAGAGCCGGGATCGCCACCTTGCCGTAGAATTCGAACAGATACTTGTCTTCCAGCATCTCCTCGGCATGGTCGGTCGCCTCTTCCGGATCGCCGGCCAAGAGCCGCTGGTAGAGCCTTGCATGCGGCTCCAGCACCGGTTCGTTGCCGAATAGGACATCAAGGAACTCGAACTGCGGCACGTGCCGGCCGAGCACCACCAGGCAGACGGTGAGCGGCGTCGACAGCACCAGGCCAATCGGCCCCCACAGCCAGGTCCAGAAGATCGCCGCCACGATGATGGCCAAGGGCGAGAGCCCGGTGTGCGAGCCATAGAGCCACGGCTCGATGACATTGCCGGTGACGAGCTCCACGACGATGAAAAGCGCGGCGGTCCACAACAGCAGCGACCAGCCCGGCGCCACCGCCAGGGCCAGAAACAGCGGCAGCAGCGCGCCGACGATCGGCCCGATATAGGGAACGAAGCGCAGCGCCAGCGCCAGCAGGCCCCAGAGCAGCGCGTTGGGGACGCCGAGCACCCAGAGCCCTATGGTGATGGGCACGGCATAGATGGCGTTGACCACCAACTGCATCAGCAGATACTGGCCGACGCGCTTGCCGGCATCCTGCAGCGCTTGCGTGGTGCGGTGAAGGTCGCCATAGCCGACCAGCCGGATGAAACGGTCGCGCAGATCCTCGCGCTCCATCAGCATGAAGATGACAACGATGATGACGAGGCCGGCGGAACTGAGCGGGCTGATCAGCGGGCCGACCAGGTTCTGCAGCACCTCGAGCGGCTTTTCATGCGAGACGACTTCGACCGGGATCGGATCGCGCTTCGGCCCCTCGCCGGCTGAAGGCAGCTGTGGTTCCTGGCGGTCGATCTCCTGGCCGACACGCTCGATGACGCCGCTGAGGCGCGAGATGATGCCGCCGCCCAGGCCGTTTTCCTTGAGCGCGCGGACCTTGGTCAGGATGTTGATCTGGTAGACGGGGATGTTCTGCGCGAGATCGCTGACCTGGGTGGCGACGACGAAGGAGAACAGCGACAGCGCGGCGAACGCGCCGGCGACGCTGGCGATGACCGCCGCGATGCGCGGAATGCCGAGGCGCTTCAGCCAGGACACGACGGGGGCGATGGCGAAGGTCAGGAGCAGCGCAACGGCGATCGGCAGGAACACCTCGCGCCCGAAATAGAGCGCGGCGACCGTGGTGACCACGCTTGCCACTGTTGGCAGCACGGTGCGCGGATGTCCCCTGGAAACGGCGAGCAGGCTCGCCAGCCCCGGCTCCGACACCCCATTCCGACGATTGGCCGCCACCATCGAGCCTCCCTGCTGCCTGGCAATGATCAGAGATATTTCGCCGGCGTGCAACGCGCCGCCGCCCGGTCGGTTGCAGGACACGCTAATAAATATCTGAGCTCATTGCCTTTACGGAGAGGCAGCAATGCGCCGGACCAGGCGGCTGGCGCCGCGGCCAGTGCCTTGTCCAAGGGCGGCAACCAGACGGTTTTCGGGAACATGCACCGCTCGAAACCGTTGTGTTGGCGAAGGGGCGTCCTGCAAACTCAAGGAGGCAGCGATGAAAAAGCTTCTGCTTGCTTCGATGATCGCCATCGCCTCGGCGTTCGCGATCGCGCCGGCCAGCGCCGGCGGCGTTCAGCTTGGTATCGGCATCGGGCCGGGCTATGACGACGGCTATTACGGCGATGATTATGGCGGCTATTATCCGCACCGCTACTACCGTCACGTTTACAGTGACGACTACGACAATGGCGGCTATGTGGTGCGCTACCATCACCGCCATCATTGCCGCACCGAACTGGTGACCCGCTGGCGCCACCACCACCGCGTGGTGGAGGAAGTGCGGGTGTGCGGCAGCGGCTACAACCGCTACTAAACCACCCTGGTTGGATAGCGCGGATCGGCTTTCGCCCGCTCCGCGCTATCATTCGGCGTGCCTGGGCCGCGAGCGCTCACGAAGACTTCAAATGTTGCTGATTGTGCACGGCGGCGCAATTTTTCGGCGTTCCGGACGTTATCATGGGTGAACCTTCAGGAGGAGGTTGCCATGAAAAAGTTCCTGTTTGCCTCGGTAATTGCCCTCGCCTCGGCAGTTGCCATCGCCGCGCCGGCGAATGCGGCCAACGTATTCCTCGGCGGCAGTTATTTCGACTACGGCCCCTTCGGCGATTTTTACGACAGCTACGGCTCCGCTCCGGTCTACGGTTCTTATTGGGGTGGCTCCTATCTGGACGACGGGCCCGGTTACGGCCCAGCCTACGGCCACGACTATGAAGGCGCTTACGTCGCTCCGCCGACCCGCATAAACCGCGGCCGCCATTGCCGGATTGAAATGGTGAGGACCCGCCGCCATGACCACAGGTTTATGCGGCAGGTGCGCGTTTGCGATTAGCCAATCCGCCGTCGGGAAGCCGCCTGGCTTCAAATCACAGTGATTTTCGCGTGACGCCACAGCCTCTTGGCAGCTTTTCGGCTTGTAAAGCGTTGTCAAGGCGAACCTTCAGGAGGAGGTTGCCATGAAAAAGCTTCTACTTGCCTCAGCAATCGCCGTCGCGTCGGCGGTGGCCACGGTCGCGCCGGCAAACGCCCAGGGATTTTTCGGCCTCGGTATCGGACCATTTGGCGGCTATCCGTTCTACGGCGGCCCGTTCTATGGCGGTCCGTTCTACGATTACGGCGGCCGCTATTACGGCCCGCGCTACTACGATGATTATCCCGCCTACGTGGTCCGCTATCCGCACTACCGGTACCATCGGTATCATAGACACTACTACGTCTATCCCCACCGGTACCACCACAGGCACCATTACCGGCACCATCACAGGCTCTACGGGCGCAGGTAGCAGCGGCTGCACACCGACGAGCTGATCTTCCCTTGTGGGGAGATCAGCCGCTTGCAAATCTCCGCCGAAATGCCATCTAAGTCGCCGATCCTGAGGAGAACGAAAGGTGACGCAGCGAAGCGGCAGCGCCGACCTGCCGCTGCATGGCGGGCGGGTCCCGAAATGGCTGGGCGATCGGATGACGAAGCTCGGCGCGGTGCTGTGCGAGGCGATCATCCACCATTACGGCCGCGACGAGCTGCTCAGGCGCCTGGCGCATCCCTTCTGGTTCCAGTCTTTTGGCGCCGTGATGGGCATGGACTGGCATTCTTCCGGTATCACCACATCGGTCATCGGCGCGCTGAAGCGCGGTTTGAACCCGCTCAGCAACGAGCTCGGCATCCATGTCTGCGGCGGGCGCGGCGCGCATTCGCGCAAGACGCCCGGCGAGTTGCTGGCCATCGGCGACCGTGTCGGGCTGAACGGTGAGGCTTTGGCCACCGCCAGCCGGCTCGTCGCCAAGGTGGACAGCGCCGCCGTTCAGGACGGCTACGACCTCTATTTGCACGGCTTCATCGTCACCGATGACGGGCGCTGGGTAGTGGTGCAGCAAGGCATGAACGGCGACGCCCGCCAAGCGCGCCGCTACCATTGGCTGTCGGAAGGGCTGGCCAGCTTCGTCGACCAGCCGCATGCGGCGATCGAGGGCGAGCGCCAGGGCGAGATCGTCAACCTCACCGACCGTCGCGCCGAGAAAGCGCGTGGAAGCCAGATCCAGCTCTTGAAGACGATGAGCCCGGAAAAGATCCTGACCGAGCTTGCCATGCTGGAGCCGCAACCCGAGCCTGAACCCGCCGCGCAGCCGCTGTTGCCCAACCTCGTCATGCCCGCGCATCACGACGTGCGCGAGAGCGACATCGTCATGCGCCGCCTGCACGGCAACATCGCCGCGGCCATCGAAAGCGGCCCGAAGGATTTTCCTGATTTGCTGCTGGTTCCCGGTGTCGGCCCGCGCACGGTGCGGGCGCTGGCCATGGTCTCGGAAGTGGTGCATGGCGCACCCTTTCGCTTCTCCGACCCGGCCCGCTTCTCCCTCGCCCATGGCGGCAAGGACCGCCACCCCTTCCCCGTGCCGCTGAAAGTCTATGACGAGACGATCGGCGTGCTGAAATCGGCGGTGAGCAAGGCAAAGTTCGGACGAACCGAGGAGCTGGAGGCGCTCAGGCGGCTGGACGGCGAGTCACGCCGGATGGAGCGCTACGTGACGGGGCCGAGCTTGAAGGAGATCGTCGCCGGCGAGATGGACCAGTCGCATTTGCTGGGGGGACGGAGTGTGTTTGGGTGGGAGGGGAAGCCCGAGGGTGTCGAGGAACGAGACACAAAATCTCGCTGATATTGCGATCTGGCAGCTGCATTCCCTACGATACTTTTTTCCCTTTAAAATGCTTCTCATATATGGCGTCCGCCATTCTTCCGTACTGGGACGAATGAAAAGCTGCAAATTCAAATGAATCGATTCCGCTTAGTTTTTCCTTAAGCTGGCTGAACTCAATCGCTCCACCGTCTTCAATTATACGTCGCATCGTTATCAAAAAACTGTTTAT
Source organism: Mesorhizobium sp. B4-1-1 (assembly GCF_006439375.1). Classification (NCBI taxonomy): domain Bacteria; kingdom Pseudomonadati; phylum Pseudomonadota; class Alphaproteobacteria; order Hyphomicrobiales; family Phyllobacteriaceae; genus Mesorhizobium; species Mesorhizobium sp. B4-1-1. The sequence goes on along the minus strand of NZ_VFTH01000008.1, from coordinate 164,182 downwards.
ATAAGTTACGGTTAACACCCTGTCCTTCGTTTTGCCATCGGTCGTCCAGCGGTGCGCTGGCATGTTTGCCTTGACCGCGTTGAGGAATATTTCTATCTGGGTGGCACTGAACTTTATATAGGCCGTCAGGGCGGACTGAGCTTCATCCGACGCTATCTTATCTTTATCCGAATGAGAAAAAAGCTTGAAGAGCGAGTCAACTCCGCCAAGCTTAATCAATGGCCCTAGACCATAGCTGACAATTGACGTCGTCTTTAGTTTTCCTTTGTCGAAGAAATATGCCTCGACATGCCCCTGCAGTGGCCCCGTAGCCGCCAAGGACTGCATGACCTGCTTGCCAATCGCGGTAGGACTGAATGGTTTGAGAATTACTTCGATCTCTTGCTTCAGAGCGGGTGGAGCGTTGGTTTGGTTAGAGTTGATCGCAAGAAAAAGCGTTGCCTCAAATCGCTCTGCGATTTGTTTTGAAGTGTTTTGTGGGTATATTATTCCAGTTACCAGCAAATTCTGTTCATTCCTAAGCTTAGCTATTTGCTTGTCATCTTCTCTCGACTCGTAATAAGAAAAAAGTCTATGCTGACCATCAATTAACCCAATAGAATTTTGCCTCAAAGGAAGGGCAATCTTCACAGGGGCGGTCTCTTCAAGAGACTTTATGTCGACTGTGTGACCCTTTTCGTCAACCGGATGGACGTCAGAAGGGAGCGTCGCAATAATGTTGTTAACAAAAACCTGGCCATCCGACTTCAGCTTTCGACGTATTTGTTCGATTTTCGAAGGCTGGAGCATTCGCTGATAGGCTTGAAATGATGAGCGCCATCCGTCCCTCCGAAGGACGTAAGCTCGGTCCAGGAGAGTGGCGGCATCAGCATAGAATGAGACAACCTTGTAATTCGAAGGAAAGCCAGAGGCAGAATCTGGCAATATTGATCCATGAAACTTGTCGTCGGAGTCAATTTTGGGGAATATCCCTTTCCTAGCCACCTTTGAAGGATCTATTCCAGTAAAATCAAATATCTCCGGAAGCGCCGACATCTTTATAGCGCCACATATCTTCTCGAAGTATTTCAAAACCGGATAGTCAAGATAAACTGGCTCATCCACCGTTCCCTTAACTGCCTGATTGACGTCAAATCTAGAACAATAGACAATTTTCAATATTAACTTTTTTGGATGGAATTCGTTCCCAAGGCGCGCGTCAAAGTCTGGCACTTTATTTCTTAAATATGAAATGAACCCGTCTGGATCGGATTCAACTTTTGAAAAGATGATTTTCTTATTCTTTAAGTGCGCCGTTACGTCAGAGGATTGCGATGTCGTGTATTCAACCAAAAAGATGACATTTTGATAAACAAAGGCGTCGTCGAATTCGCCGTCCTGACCGCCAAAATGCACTTGCAGCTCGGCAACTTCCACCACGCGGTCGAATCCCGCATTGCGAAACATCGTCCGAACTATGCGGATATGATCAGCTTTCTGTTTACGAGCCTTGCGCTGCTCGGGCGTAAGCGTCTTCTTTGGCTTCTTCTTTTTCTTTGAGCTTTTCGACTTCCCACCCCTTTCTTTGGATGCCACCCCCATACCCTCCTATTTGGACAACCATTCCTCCGGAATCGTTGAAACCCGCTCTCCAGAGCGAGGCCTTCTAACCGGTGCACCCATCGGCCTAGTGACCAATTCACCAAGTTCCAAGTCACTTAATCGCTGCCGTGCAACTTCAATATACTGTCCGCTCTTATCAATCCCAACACCAATTCGGTTGTTTTTGGCAGCGGCAATAACCGTTGTACCCGCACCGACGAAAGGATCCAAAACAACATCGCCGGGTTTGGTGAGCGCAAGAACGCACCTCTCAACCAGTTCACTCGGGAACGAACAGGGATGTATTGTCTTTTCAGGATGATTTGCTTTTACGTTCGGGAGGTCCCAGATCGGCATATCGAAGAATGCTTCATTTGCGTCGAATGTCCAGAAGTCGCTGGGATTTTTACCCTTCGGATTTCCGCTAGGGCTACCAGCCTTGTCGCCTTTCTTGGATGAATGCCGCTTTCCTGGATAGAGCTGAGGTATCAAAACAGGTTCAAGGTTGAAGTAATAGTCGTCTGACTTCGAAAACCAAAGAAGCGTCTCGTAGCGACCAGAGAATCGACGCAACGCATGGAGGCCAAAGTTAAAATGCCATATGATGCGATTCCTAAGTTTGAAACCCTGCTTTTTTAGCATTTCGTAAAAATAGTAATCTAGTGGGTAAACCTGCCCACCAGCTACGTAGTTTCCGACCTGCCAACATATATGGCCATCAGCTTTTACTTTTTCGCAAACCTTTTCAACGATCGGCTCAAGCCAGCGCAAATACTCATCAAGTGATAGACGTTGATCGCGCTCATACTCCTTTCCAATGTTATAGGGAGGGGACGTAATCACCAGACTGAAGGAGCCCTCAGCTAGGTCGTCTAGCTCGGCAAATGCATCCCCCTGAATGAGTCTGTGATGACCCGACAAGTCAAGATGTTGTTCTGTTCTGGCTATAGCGGTCAATCGAAACCCCTCCCCGACTCACTTTAAGCGTAAACGAGGGATAGGGGCAGCGCCAGACTTCTCCAACACTTCCACTTTATCTTGTCTCTCACCCCGCCTTCCGCCCCATCATCCCATAGTGCACCGCGAGTAAATCCAGCCCGACCTTCAGCAGCTTCACCACCACGTCACGCCCCTCACCGCTGCGTTCGGCGATGGCCTTCACCGACTGGCCCTCGAGGCAGATCTTGCGCACCACTTCCGCCACCTCCCAATGGGCGAGCGCAGCGGCAGCGTGGACATACGCTCGGCCGGCTGACAGCACGCGGTCGGGGACGCCGCCGCCAATCCGGCCGCCATCGACGCGCTCGCTCCAGGATTGTGGCTGCAGGCCCTCGCGCTGGCTGCGCTCGAAATCGTCGCGGAAGCGCCCTCCTGCCTCGCGCTGCTGGCGGCTGAGCGAGGTGATGCCCACCAGCGGATCGACATTGCGCAGGCGCACGATGCCGCCGGTGGAGGTGTAGCCGCCGTTCGACACCTCATAGACGCGGCGCGCCTCGGCCGTGCCGGGGGTGAGGCGCTGGCGGCCGAAGGCGTCCGTCTTCAGCGCGAAGTCGTGGCCGACCTCGCGGCGTATGCGCACCTGCTCGGCCTCGCCCTTGGCGAGTTTCGGAGGTTGCGGTTTTTTCGAGGATTTGCGGGGCATGCGTGCGGTCCTTGGGTTGTGAGGTGGATAGCCAACGGGAGGGGCTGAGTTCCTTCGCGCATGGATCAAGGTTCCTCGCCCCACGAAGTGGGGAGAGGTGGCGCGGCGAAGCCGCGACGGAGAGGGATCTTTTCGTGGAGCGCCAAGCTCGACAGCGGATTCTCGCCGCGCGGTGTTTTGTCCTGCCGTCGTCGCCGCCTCTCCATCCGCTTCGCGGACACCTCTCCCCCGCTATCGGCGGGGCGAGGATCACAAGCACGGATACGCCTCGCCTCTCACATCCCCCTCCCGCGATGGCCGTGGAACCTGGCATGGTGGTGCGCGCAGTAGGAGCGCGCGGCCGACGTCGGCAGGCCGCAGCACAGCATGTCCGTGCCGGGGCGCGCGCCGGTGGGATCGTGTTCCGGCGTTTCGCGCAGCGCCAGATCGAGCGGCGCGCGGCAGCGGCCGAACAGGCAATCGAGGAAACGCATCGCCGCGACATGCGGCTGGCGTCCCGGGTTAACCGGCGGCGGCGGCGCGGGCAGCTTATAACACTGCGCTTCGGATTTCTCGCGCCCGCCGGGTGCGAGCCAGGCCGGCGGCAAGGTGCGCGCGGGTTTGCGGGGTTTGGGTTTCTTTGGCTTGAGGGCGCGGGCGGTGACGGCGTCCGTTTGTGTGGTGAGGTCGGCCGGACAGCGCTCCCCTCTGTCCTGCCCGTCCTCCGCAGCAGCTGCGCTGCGGCTGCGGAGGGTGGACCGGGCATCGCCCCCAGTTGGGGGGAGATCAATCACTTCGGCGCCGGCGCCTTCTACAAGCTCGGCGTATCTGGCAAGCGCGGCCGGCTCGGAGAGCGTCACGCCTCCAGTGGCCACCCTGGCGCGCCGGCCGGGGCGATCCGGCCGTGCGGCTTGCTTCCTCGGCCGGCCGCCGGCGCGGCCGCCCTTGGGATTGGCGAAGCCGATGGCGCTCAGGCCCGCGTTGCGGTGGACGATGCCGATGATGGCGTTGCGCGAGACCGGGGCGCCGCGCAGGGCGCTGAAGCGGCCGGCGATGCGCGAGGCCGAAAGCCCCTCCTTCAGCCAGGTGGCGATCTCGTCGATTTCCTTTTGCGTGTAGGCGGCTGCCATTCTTCTCATTCCATTTGCTTGTCGAAGGCTCGGACGAGCGCCAGGGTTCGGCCGCGAGGCCGCGGTCAGGTCAGCGATCGGTTGAAGTCAGGCGGCGCCGGTCAGCCGAAGCAGCGCTGCCTCGGCCGCGGCGCGGGTCAGGCCCGACACCGCAAGGCCCGTCGCCCGGTCGAACAGGATGACGGTTCCGTCCTCGGTGCGGATGCAGGATGCGCCGCCATAAGTGGCGGCCGGAGCCGGGGGAGGAACGGCTCCGGCCGCTCCGGTGAACCGGGGTGCGGGCGGTTCGACCGGATCCGGGGCAAGCGCCCCGGAAAGCGCCCGGACCGGGGAGGAGGACGGTCCGGGCGATTGGAATTCATGGATCGAGGGAGGCGTGTTCATGCCGCCTCCCCTTGCATGGCGGCTGCGCAGCGGCCGGCCTGCGATTCGTGGCTGACTCCGGCGATGCCGTGCCTGCGGCTTGCCGCCACCACATGCGGCCAGTGCTGCGGCGCGATGCGGCCGCGCCGGCGCATCTGCCGCGCCGCCTCGTAGCCGCAGCCGACGTCGGCGGCGAAGGCGCCGATGCTCTGCCAGGAATCAATAAGCTCCGGAATGTCGGCGGGCTGGGCGGATCCGCCGGCGGGCGATGCGGAAGAGCTTGCGGAATGTACGATCATGCGCTAAGCGTACGTTATGTACGAATGAGGCGCAAGCATAATCGTACACTTTGGACGATTATTTTCAGGCATTTTGTACGATGATGGATTCCCGGCACAGATTGCAGCAGGCGCGCGCCCAGGCCGGCTATGCTTCGCCCAGCGATGCGGCGCGGGCCCTGCGCGACATCAACAAGAACACGCTGATCAGCCATGAGAACGGCAACCGGCCTTTGTCCCGGAAGGCGGCCGAGAAATACGGCCGGCTGTTCGGCGTCGACCCCGGCTGGCTCCTGTTCAACGCCGATGGCGCGGAAGCGGCGCCCGTCAGCCTCATGCCCTCGCCCGTCACCGTCGACGTGCCGATCGTGTCGTGGATCAGCGCCGGCGAGCTCGGCAGCCAGGACAGCGTGGTCAACCTCTCCGACTATCCGACCATCCCCACCGCCGACCTCGAGGAAGGCGAATGGATCGCGCTGCGCGTCGACGGTCCGTCGATGAACAAGATCTCGCCGCCGGATTCGATCATCTTCGTCAATTTGCGCGACAAGCGTCTGGTGACCAATGGCTGCTACGTGATCTCGGACGAGACGGGACGCGCCACCTACAAGCGCTACCGCCCGAACGACAACCCGCCCTTCCAGCCGGCGTCCTATATGGATATCCCGCCGCCGGAGCTGGAGGGCGCGATCACCATCATCGGGCGGGTGAAAAGGTCGATGATCGATATGTGAGCCGTTGGGAGCGATGCCGCCAAGCTGAGGTGCTGCTTTGCCTCCCTCTCGCAAGGTCCTCGCCAAACTCCACTTGGCCCACCCCAAGGGCATAAATGCAGCCACCGCAATTTCTGCTTGCATTAGGGAACAAAAACAGAACTATATAGGTATCCGCGAGAGCAGTCGCGATCACTCCGGGGGGAGGATCAATCATGTCACGCCGCACTGGCGCGCTGATGCGCGCGTTTGTTGCCTGGGTTCCGCGCGGGCTGCTCCTGACGCTGGCAGGGGTGGTTGTGGTTGGTGCTTTCGGCGGCAAAACATTCGCGGCTGGCAAAGACTACAACACTTGCTTCAGCGAGAGCAAAGTCTCCGCCGACCGGCAGGTTGCCGCCTGCACCGCAATCGCCGAGGACAGAGGCGAGGTGCCTGATCTTCGCGTAAGCGCCTATTTTGTGCGCGGCCTGGCCTATGCACAGAGGAACGATATTGCCCACCTCATCGCCGATATGAACGAGGTGATCGCGCTCGATCCGACTTACGTCCGCGCATTTACCAATCGCGCCATCGCCTGGGAAAGCAAAGGGGATTTCGACCGGGCCGTCGCGGACTACACAAAAGCGATCGCGCTTACGCCGGATGACGCAAGCCGATATGCCGATCGCGCGCGGGCGCTCAATAAGAAAGGCGAGCATGATCGGGCTATCGCCGATTGCGACAAGGCGATCGACATCGATCCCGCCAATGAAATGGCCTATGGCGTGCGCGGCGTTGTGTGGGAAGACAAGGGCGACGCAGCGCGAGCCCAGGCCGACTACGACAAAGCGGAGAGCGTCCGTATTGACCCTATCGCTCCTTACCTAGACCGCGCCCGCTCATCGATCGCCGAGCGTGATCGCAAGCGAGCCAAGGCCGATTGCAAGCGCATCGCCAATATCGATGCGGACAAGGGGCGCGATTGCACGCGACTGATTGTCGAGGCTTTCGGTGAGCCGGGCGACGGCGCGACCGACCCGAACCCAGCTTCTGCTCAAAATGCGATTGGAGTAGAGTGGCAGGAAAAGGGCGACCATACCCGCGCCATCGCCGCATTCGACGAGGCGATCCGGCTCAATCCAGCAAGTTCCGCTTTCCACTTCAACCGCGCCAAGAGCTGGGCCTCAAAGAAGAATTATGCCCGCGCTATCGCCGATCTGGATGAAGCCGTTCGCCGCGATCCGGCCAACGCCCAAGCTTACCGCGTGCGCGGCATGACCATGGCCCAGATCGGCAATTCACGAGAGGCGTTTGCCGACCTCGACAAAGCGATTGCCATCAGCTCCGACGATCCAAAATCGTATTTCGAGCGGGCAGTCGTCTGGGAGGCGAAGGATTCCGACAAGGCAATTGCGGACCTCGACAAAGCGATCGCGCTCGATCCGGCCAACGCCGACTACCGCAAAGAAAGGCTCAGCGTCCAAATCAGCAAGAGCAGGGCGAACGGGCAACCCGTGCTGCAGTCGCCGAGCGCTGCGACCAATCAGGCTGATGTCCCGGTCCCCGCTGAGCCGCAGCCGGCCAAGCCTACCCCGCCCCCCACATATGCGCCGCCGCAACTATATGCCAAGCAGGATAACTCCGCCGCCATTGCTTGGAATCTCAAATCGGGGTTGCAGGCGATGCAGGTCGACCCCAAGGGCGCGATAGATACATTCAGCTTTGTCATCGGCCTCGATCCCTACAATGCAGATGCCTATTACAACCGCTCGATCGCCGAGGCACTCGTCGGCAATTTCGACCTCGCCATCGGCGATTGCCGGCGAGCGGTCGAACTCGATCGGAAACGCGCAGGCACGTGTTGGGAAAATCTGCCTGGCCAACAGCCGACCGCTACGCAGCCAAGCGGGGATCCGGCGACCGCCAAGACACTGCTCGAGCGCGCCCAGATGCGGTTGTCGAAATACGGCGTCGACGGCGCGCTGCTCGATTTCGACAAGGCGATCAGCCTCGACCCCGACAATGCCGACGCCTATCTAGGCCGCAGCCGCGCCAGGACGCTCAATGGCGACCACGCCGGCGCGGCGGCGGATTGCCGGCGCGCCGTGGAGTTGGATTCCGCACGGTCGGCAAGCTGCGACGAGCAGGCTGCCGGCGATGAGGGCAAAACTGAACCGCCGCAGGACCCTGAGCAGCCGAAGGCGGCGGCCGCTGCTCCAAAGCCACAAATCGTCCGTCCGAATTTGGCGGCTACGGACGACACGCTGGCCGCAAAGACCTTGGAGACAAAAGACCAGCGCGCCCTGCAAGCGATCCTGGAAGGCGATGCCTGGCTGGACATGGGCAAATACGACAAGGCGATCGGCTCCTATGACGTGGTGATCGCGCTCGAACCCGACACCGCTTCGGCTATTTCGGCCGCGGCAGGGCCAGGGCAGCCACACGCGATTACAGCCAGGCGATCGCCGACTTCGACAGGGTCATCCAACTCGCCCCCAATTTTGCCGCCGCGTATTTTCACCGGGGGCTCGCCAAGGTGACGTCTGGCGACGTCGATGGCGCGCTTGCCGATTGCGATCAGGCAGCGACGCTCGACCCGAAGGCGCGCGACGCCCACTATTGCAAAGGCATGGCCTGGCACACCAAGGGCGACACCGGGCGCGCCATCGCCGCCTATTCGGTGGCGATCGGGATCGATCCCGGGCATGACGCCAGCTACTACGCGCGCGGCATGGCGCGGGCAGACCGGAAAGACTATGCCGGCGCCATCGCCGATTTCGATCAGGCGCTCAAGCTCGATCCCGGCAATGGTGACTATGCCGTAGCCCGCAAGGCAGCGGCGTCAGCGAAAGGACAGGGCGATACGGCGGCCGCCGTGGTGGGCACCGAACCTGCTACCTCGCACGACGCCCCACACCAAGCCCACTCCAAGCTGTCCACCGCTGAGATGGCAGAGCTCATTCAGGCGACCGACCCGCGCGTTTTGGCTGCGGTGCGCAACGGGGACAGCTTGTCGGACGCGGGCCAATACGACCAGGCAATCGACGCCTATGGCAAGGCGATCGCACTCGATCCCAGCAGTCCCCTCGCCTATTTCGGCCGTGGCAAGGTTTGGGACTCCAAGCAAGTCTACGATCGGGCGATTACAGACTATAACAACGTGATCCGGGTTTTGCCGAATCTGGTCTCGGCCCGTATCCGCCGCGGCATGGCCAAGGCAACATCAGGCGACGACGAAGGCGCTCTCGTCGATTGCGGCCTAGCCGCAGAACTCGACCCGAAGGCAATGGACGCCTACTTCTGCATGGGCATGGCCTGGCACGCGAAGGGCGATGCAGGCCAAGCGATCACCGCCTATTCGGCGGCGATCGAAATCGATCCGAAAGATGCCCTCAACTATTACGGGCGCGGCATAGAGCGGGCCGACAGCAAGGACTATGAAGGCGCCATTGCAGACTTCGACCAGGCGATCAGACTGAATCCCGACAATCCAGACTATCCGACTGCCCGCAAGGCGGCGGTGGCCGCGTTGAAGAAAGGCGGCGCGGCGACCGAGGCCGTAGGCTCGGATCCGAAGAACGTCCAGGCCGTCATCGATCGTGGCGATGCCCTCTACAAGAAAGGCAAATATGATCGCGCCATCGCTGAATACAGCCGCGCGATCGCTCTCGATTCGAAGAGGGCGTCTGCCTATATCGGGCGCGGCATATCGCTTGTCGACAAAGGCAAATACGACGCGGCGATCGACGACTACAGCAAGGTTATCGCGCTTTATCCGGCCAATCACGACGCCTATCTCGGCCGCGCCGTCGCTTGGACCAAAAAGAAGGAGCCTGATCGCGCTATTGCCGATTTCGGTCGCGCAATCGAAATCGACGCCGGTTACGCGCCGACCTATTTCGGGCGTGGCAGCGCCTGGTTCGCCAAGGGCGATTTTGACAAGGCGATCACAGACTTTGATCAGGCGCTGAAGCTCGACCCAAAGCTGGCCATCGCCCGCAAGGGCCGCAAGCTGGCGATAATGGCAAGAAACGAAGCGAACGCCTCGAAGACGTCAGGCAAGGCTACTGGCGGGACCGGCGAAACGGCGACCAGGCCGAGTTGGACTTCGCTGGCCGCGCAGACGTTCAACAAAGGTCAAGCGCTGTATGGAAAGGGCGATTATGACGGAGCGATAGTCCTTTATAGCAAAGCGATTGCGTTCTTCCCGGCATTCCATGACGCCTATCTGGCCCGCGCCATGGCCTGGGAATCCAAGAGCGATTATGCACATGCCGTTGCCGATTATAGCGAGGCGATCGCGCTCGATCCGAACAACGCCGAGACATATTACGACCGCGGCCAGAACCGCGGCTTCCAGAGGGACTATGAAGGCGCGTTTGCGGACTATGAGAAGGCAATCAGCCTCAACCCAAAAGACGCGCGGGTCTATGCCGACAGGGGTATCTTGAGGATGGGCAGACATGAGGATGCCGCGGCGATGCGCGATTTCGAAAAAGCGCTCAGCCTTACCCGCAAGAACGCCGTTGCGTATTTTGGCCGAGGAGCAATCCGGACCAGCAATGCAGACTATGACGGGGCGATCGAAGACTTCAGCCAGGCGATAAAACTGCAACCGGATTTCGCACTGGTTTACAAATCTCGCAGCGCTGTGTGGGAAGCCAAGGGCGACCGCAAGCGTGCGGAAGCCGACCGCAAGAAGGCGCTGAGCCTTGGGGCAGAGTGAGAAGGGTGTCGGAGCGCAGGCGGATGTCACCTTGGAAATGGTTGCAAGTCGCGGCGGTCGTCTCCGTAAGCATCGTTGGGACTAAAGTGATGCCGACGATGTTCGGCAGCGGCAAACATCACCACTATCAGTCAGTAAAGATGCCGCCCCAGACGCTGACCACCGCCGACATCGATGCCGAGATCCGGACGCAGGATCTCCAGATATTCGAGGCTATCGCCCGCGAATTTCCGGACGACTACGATGCGATGCTGCGCAAGATCACTGCCGCGGCCCAGGCCGGAAGCCAAACAGAAGTGCGCAATATCACCAGACAGGCGGTCGCCGATCTCAGGCATCGATATGCCCCACTCCTACCCACGACCCCCGACAGCAACGCTTCGGAAGCGCTTTCGGCGCAACTCGACATGCTCAATCATGTCATAGCGCGCGAAACACCGGCCACCTGCAACAATTACCTGTGCAACGGGCCGGACGCGATCAGTGCGCCCGGCCACGATTTCCTGGCTGACCTGGACAGGATCGGCGCCACGCTGTTCCGCGCCTTCGGCGCCGCCAAAAGAAGCGGTCTACCGGCGGCCGTGCCCAGCGATCAGGACTGGTCGCTGGTCGCCGACGTTTTCACAAAGATCGGCGGCACGTCGGCCGAGATGGAGGCTATCTCGAACGCCAACCAGGACTTCCCGGGCCTGTGCCCGGCCGTGGCGAGATTCTATGAGGCCGCCCTGTTACTGGATGGCGAACCCGGGTGGCACATCAAAACCGCGCTGCTTCGCGCCATCGTTGAGAATTAGGCTCCGCACCGGATTTCCGGACGGGTTCTGGCACGATACCGCGTTCCTTCGTCCTCAGGCGCCCAGAAACTCGTTGCTGAAATATGCCTCGACGTCCGGCTTCGCGGTCAGCGCATTGCCGTTGCCGTCGAGCAATACCCCCGAGGCAAACAGATACCCGCCCATGGCTTCCATCTTCGCCTTGTCCATGGTGCCGATGGTGCCGTCGGCGCTCTTCAGGAAATGGCCGTCGTTCAGCGCCTTCAGCGAGGCATCGATCAGCGCCGGGTCGGTGAGCGTGTCCTTGTTGGCGGCGACCAGCAGGTCGCCCGCCTCCCGCGCCTGATCAACCGCGAAGGCGTAGCCACGCTGCGTTGCCTTTACGAAAGCGGCGGCGACTTTAGGATTGGCGGCGAGGAAGGCGTTGCTGGAGACGATCAGTGTCGTGTGCTCGTCCGGCACGCCGTAATCGGCATAGCGAAAGCTGCGCTGCCTGAGGCCTTTCAGTTCCGCTTCGACACCTTCCCATGTCGAGACTTCGAGCGTGAAATCGACCGAGCCGTTGGCCAGTGCATCGTATGCGGACGTCCCCAGCGTCACGGTCGAAAAATCGCCCTTGCCGCCGTCATGGCGGATGATGGTCCGCAGCAGCGCGTTTTCCCAGGCGCTGCCGAAGCCGCCATAGGTCAGGCCGTCGAGATTTTTCGGGCTCTTGATCGCCGCGCGGTCGGCGTTGAAGACGACGCGGGCGGTCTCCGACTGGACGACGGCGTAGACGGCCTTCAGGTCGGCGCCAGCACTCTTTTGGGTGAACAGGCCGAGCGAACCTGAAATGCCGAAATCGGCGACACGGTTGGCGACCAGCGTGCCCGAGCCGGTATCGCCATAGGGCAGGATTTCCACGTCAAGGCCGGCGTCCCGGTAAAAGCCTTTGTCGCGAGCGACGAACAGGCCGATGTGGTTGGTGTTGACGGTCCAGTCGAGCGCGACCGTGATCTTTTGCGGGGTGGCGGCACGGGCGTGCGTGACGGCCCCGGCAAGAGGCAGGCCGGCGGCCAGAAACAGCGCCTGGCGGCGGGTCAGATCGGTCATTTCAATTCTCCATCGGATGGTCGGAAATTCGGATCGGGCTGGCCAAGCAGCGTGTCGAGGATGCCGGCCTCGATCGCCGCGGCCTCGCGGGCAAGCGCCGCGCTCTCGGTGCGCGGACGCGGCAGCGGCACAGCCACCTCGCGCACCACGCGCGCGGGCCGCGCCGAAAGCACATAGATACGGTCGGACAGAAGCACTGCTTCGCGCACGTCATGGGTTATGAGCAGCGCCGTCCAGCGATGGTTTCGCCACATCGTCTCCAGCCAGCGCTGCATGGCCGCGCGGGTGAGCGCATCGAGCGCGCCGAACGGCTCGTCAAGCAAGAGCATGTCGCGCTGCTGCACCACGGTGCGCAGGAGCGCGGCGCGCTGGCGCATGCCGCCGGACAGTTCGGCCGGCCAGGCGCGCTCGAAGCCGGCAAGGCCGAATTCGGCGAACAACGGCGCCACGCGCTCGCGCGCCGCGCGCCGCTTCATGCCCTGCACTTCGAGCCCCAGCGCCGCATTGTCGATAACGCGCCGCCACGGCATCAGCGCGTCGCGCTGCGGCATGAAGGCGAAGCGGGCGCCATCGAGCGGCGCGCCGTCGAAGCGCATCTCGCCCTCGCCCCGGATCGCGCCGGTGAGCAGTTGGAACAATGTCGACTTGCCGGCGCCGGAAGGACCGAGGATCGAGACGAACTCGCCCGCGCCGACATGGAGGGAGACGCCGGCCAGCACCTCGAGCGCGCCGAAGTTCTTTCGCACGTCGCGGAGCTCGAGCCGGGTCATGGCCGGCCTGCGGCGGAAGGATCGGATTTGCCGTCCGCGCGTTCCCAGGGCATGGCGAGACGCTGGACGAGCACGGCAAGGCCGAACAGCGCCAGCGTCAGCGCCGAGCTGACCGCGACGGCGGCAAGCACCAGGTCGGGGCGGAAATTGTTCTTGGCGCTGAGCATGTAGATGCCGAGCCCCTTCGCGGCGCCCGCATATTCGGCGAAGATGGCGCCCACCACGGCATAAGTGATGGAGATGCGCAGTCCGGCGAAGAAATAGGGCAGCGCCGACGGCAGCCGCGCCAGCCAAAAGATGCGCCAGCGCCCTGCTCCCATGGCGGCGAGCATCTGGCTGATCTCCTTGGCCGTGGCGGCATAGCCTTCGACCAGCGCCACCATCATCGGGAAGAAGGTGACCAGCGCCACGAGCAGGATTTTTGGCAGCAGCCCGAAGCCGAACCAAAGCACCACCAGCGGCGCGATCGCCACCAGCGGCAAGGTCTGGCTGGCGATCAGCAGCGGGAACAGCGCCCGGCGCAACGGGGCCAGGAAGTCGACCAACGCCGAGAGGATGAAGGCGGCAACGAGCGAGCAGGCAAAGCCCGCCAGCGTCGCGCGGATCGTGGGCAGCGTGTTGTCGGCAAGTGCCGAGCGGTTCTCCCAAGCCTGCGCCAGCACGCGCGAGGGCGCGGGGAGCACGGTGGATGCGATGCCGCCGAGGCGGACGTAGAGCTCCCAGGCGATGAGGAGAAGAGCCAAAGCGATGGCGGCGGGGAAGATCCTGGCGAAGACAGAAGCAAGGGCTGATCTCCCCCGCAAGGGGGGAGATTGGACGGCATCCCGGCTTTCGCCAATCTCGGAAGGCTCTTCTTGCGGCGTAGAACCGAACAAAACAGCCACGACATCTACCTCGGCAGCGCTACGCGGCTCAAACCGCGGTCGGACTGTTCGCCGAAATCGTTATGTCGAGCGTCACGTGGCCCGCGCCGGGGCCGAAGCGGCAGAAGGCTTCCGCGAGCGTGGCGAACACCGCGCCGGCGTCGCCGCGCAGCCTGGTGCAGAAATTCTTTGAGCGGTCGAAGACGCCGGAGTTTTTCAGGAAGTCGATGCAACCATAGATCTCGTCCATGTGGTCGCCGGTGCCCATCACATAGAGCGAGAATTGCGCCGCCACCGGCTGGTCGGTCGAGGGCGTCGCCTCGACGGCGCGGAGCGCGGCACGCTTGCGCTCCTCGAGCGGAATCGCCGGGCCGCCTATCTCGTCCGAGCGGCAGATCGGATCGTCCGGCTCGCCGGGACAGCCGCGCGAGACCGCCGCCGACAGCACGCAGTGCTTGCCGCTCTTCGCCGCCGCGACGAACAGGTCGCGCATGGCGGGAAATAGCACTTCGGGCGGCCCGACCAGCAGCGTCGAGATATCGTCGGTCTCGATCCTCAGCCTGTCGCGGTAAGGGTCGAGCGCGCCCAACGCGCCAAGGATGACGCCGACGAAATCGTCAGCCATGGGATAAAGGGAAATCTGTGCGCCGGAAAACATGGCCCGCCTCGCTCCGCTGGTATTATCCAGATCAGCTTTAGGGTCCGGAGGCTTGCCGCCGCCATCTCAGCCCCGACCGTACGGAGCACCCCTGTGGATCGCCGCGTTAAAGCACTGTTCGAGCGAATGGGAAAGCGGTTTTTTGCGAGGCCAATCGAACCAGGGGCCCCATCTCCCTTAGGGAGATGCCGGGTTATAAGATTTTTCGCAGATTTCTTATAACCGCGGTATCGTAACCGCAGTGTCGTTCAAATTGTACGAATCCGGCTTGATTGTTTTTCGTACATAAAGTACGATATTTCCCTTCCTTTGAGGGGACTTGCTTGAATACCGCGAACCATGGCGCTTTCGCCAACCTCTCCCGCCCTTTGTTCTCGCCACTGCCGTTTGCCGAGCGTGAACGCCTCGCCGGCGCTTGGCGCATGGCCAGCCAGGACATCGCTGGTGCATGGCCGCGCCTATGTCGAGGCCTGCGCCGCCTGGCTCTCGGAGACGGTGGCGCGGTATCTGCGCAATCTCAGGCTGATCAGCGAATGCGAAAGCGCGATGATCGCGGCAGGCGTGCGGTTTGCCCGGTCGAGCGATGCGTGGTGAGGCAGGCAGCTCCCCCTACAACCCTTGGGCCGCCCGTCGAAAAATGCATCGTTTCATACAATTGGAAATTGGTGGACGCGGCTGAGCGGCGGGTGGTTAAATTCGTCTCAGGCGAAGGAGGGTAAAGCCGCGTACCAGGGAGGAATTCGTTGATGGACCAGCGTATCGACATCGGCATACAGCCCGACGACCAGCCTTACGAAGTCACGTCATTCGCCAGAAAGCATGGCCTGACGATCCCCGTCGCGGACGCGGTGCTTTTCGCCAAGGGACCGTCGCCGTCGCGGACCGCCTGCGATACGGCGGCGCTGGCCCTCATTTGCGCGGTCGCGCAATACGCCGGAAAGCAAGGGAGACGGTAGCCTCCCCTACCAGCTGAACTGCAGCCCCACATTGCCGCCGACCTGGCTGCCGGCGAAGGCAATGCCGAGCGTGCTGGTCAGCCGGCCGCCATGGTCGAAGCCCTCGCTCAGCACCGCGGCGCCCGTGATGCCGAAGGCATTGGCATAGCCGGCATTGCCCCAGTTGACGCGCACGCCGAAATGCTCGCCCTGGACGAGATCGGGCGCTGCGAGCGCGGCCGAGATCGAGGCGTTCTCAAAGGCGCGCGTGATGCGGTTGTCGATGTCATCGACGTGGGCCGCGAGCGCCGTCTTACCGACCTCGGTCATCTCGCCGCCGTTGCCGTCGTCGACCTGCTTCTTGGTCACGCCAGTCTGGGCGTTGATGCAGGTGTCCGTGCCCGGGCTATAGTAGTAATTGGCCCCATAGGCGGAGCAGATCTTGACATATGCGACCGCCGCCTGGGATGGCGCCGCAAGGAGCGTTGCCGCGCCGAGGATCGCCGGCGCAAGAAGATATCTGAACATTGATTGCCCCCGGTCGCGCTTACCAGGTGAACTGCAGGCCGGCATTGCCGCCGACCGTCTTGCCGGAGAAGGCGACGCCCGCGGCGCCGGCCAGCCGACCGTTGCCGCCAGGCATTAAGCCCTCGCCAAGAACCGCTGCGCCGGTGACACCCATGGCATTGGACTGACCGGCATTGCCCCAGTTGACGCGCACGCCGAAATGCTCGCCCTGCACCAGGTCTGGGCCGGCCAGCGCCGAGGCCACCGACGCACCCTCGAAGGCACGCTGGACGCGGCGGTCAATGTCGTCAACCTTGCTCGCCAACGCCGTCTTGCCGTCGACCACACCCTCCTCCGTCACGCTGCGCGTCTCGCCCGTGTTGGCATTGATACAGGTGGCGGTGCCGGGACTGTAATAGTATTGCGCGCCATACGCCGTGCACGCCCTGACGTACTCGACCGGCGCCGCCTGGCAAGGCGCAGAGAGACCGCCCGCCACAGCTAGAAACGCAAATGAAATGACACGGTTGATACCCCGCATGCCCTGATCCCCGAAGTTGCATGTTGAGAGAAAGCCTCGCATGAAAAAGGCGCATGCGGGCGCGCGGAGTCAACTGCGCCTTCCACTCAATGCCTGACTTTTACTGGGAGCACTTCATCTATTGAACACAGGTTGCAGCCAAGGCACAGCAAATATTTCAACCTGATCAGTAATTCCCTGATGATTGGAGCTGTGGCTTATTAACACTCTCAAGCGATGCCAAGCGATCTGCTCGGCAGGCTCGCCGACATGGACGCGCGGCTGGCGCAGACCGCGGCTTTGCAAGTCGCCGTCGCGCCGCCGGTGGGTCAACATGCGGCAGACGGTCTGACGACCGCCCGTAATCCCGTTAGGACGCGATCAGCCCTTGGCTTTCGACTTGGGTGACGCCTTGGGGGCCTTGGCAGGCTTCTCCGCCTTCGCGGCCTTCGGCTTCTCGACCTTGGCGGCAGCGGCCTTCTTGGCGGCTTTCTTCGGCCTGCCCGCCTCATCGATCTCGGCCGTCGCCTGGTCCCAGTGCTCCATATGCGCGCCTTCAGGCCGGCCGGCCTGCTCCCAAATCTCGTGCGCGCGCTGGCGAATGCGTTCGTACCTGTCGTCCGTCACTTTGTCGCCTCCTAAGGTTTGGGACTGTTCCCCAGCCAAACATTAGCCGAATTTTCGCGTGGCGTCTTGGGTGTAGACGCGGCGCGCAAACGCATCTTAAAGCAATATCCGGTGATGGCTCATTTCTCGTCGGAGAGCACCGCGATGCCGAGATACGCGGCCTTCTTGACGATCAGTCCGGCCAGGTCGGCGTCGGAACGATCAGTTCCGGTGCGCTCGCGCAATAGCGCGACCGCCTGCTTGATCGACAGCAGCCCATCGCCGCGTTCGGCCAGCAGCTTGTCGACTTGGCGGGCAATGTCAGGGGATTCGACGTGTGGATGATGCATGGCAACGACTCCTTCCGCGCTTCGTTGCCTCCCAAACCGCTGCCTATCTTAGGCTTTATGCCCGGATGCGAGAAGAGCCCGATCCTTCCCCGACGCTCCGGGAGAGGATCGGGCTCTTTGAGGACTAGATCTACTGGATCACCTGAACAACGCGGCGCGTGCCGGGATCGATCAGCACCGTATGGTCATTGACGACCGCATAGCGGTACTGGACATCCGGAACCTGCTGCAGCTCGACGGTGTCAGGCACGGTCGAGCCGACGCCGAGCTCGAGGCCGAGCACATTGACCGAGGCGATCGGATGCTTGTGGACATATTCCTTGACCACGGTCTGCTGCTCGGGGGTGATGATCACCTCGTCCGCGGCCGCGATGCCGATGCCGGCCATCAGAGCCAGGCCGGCGACAGCTGGAATGAGGGTGGTTTTCATCGTTTCTCTCCTGTTGCGTTGGTGAACTCCGCCCCGGCCTCCGCGGGGGCGGAAACACGGGCAGGTGGAACATGGGAGCTCCCGGGGCAAACGCCGACGGCAGGGTGTTGTTCCGTCAGCGACGACTAATTGATTTGGCGGAACCTTCGCATCGGCTCCGCATTGGAAGGCATTGAAACTGCCCAAGTCTTTGAAATCAAAAGGATGCCGCAGTCATGCAAGAAGGCCCCATCAGAAGCGACATCGAACTTCGGGCCCCCGTGGCCATCGCCGTGGGCGCCGGCTTCAAGCGCGAGATCGCCACGCTCACCGGGATGCAGAACTTTCTCAAGGAATGGCCATTGGCGTCGCGAGGCAAGAGCCACAGCACGGCGTTGCACGCCTGCGAGGCGGCGCGAGCCGGCGACATCGATCTCGACAAGGCGCGGCAGGCATTCCTGGTCTTCGCGAAGAAGGCGGGAATCGAATGGACCGGCGCCGATCCGGTCGCAGTGCTGCGCGAAGCAAAGATCAGGCGAAGCCGGGTACGCGAAAGCCGGGCACAGAACCGACACGTGCCTGGATAGTCTCTCGCCGGACAACGGCCGGGCGGCGGCGTCGGGCATAACGCCCGCAGGGCCAGCGGCACCCGCTGGACTCGCGGCGTCTGTTGATCACGCCTCACAACGCATATAACGACATCCGCCCAAGACGCGGTGCGCATCGGCCTCGACCACGAGTTTTAGGATTTTTGGCCTGCGAATCCCGGAGCAACCGGGCGCGCCCTGGCGTCCGTTGCATCCGTTTGCCTGCAAACCGCCGCCTTGCCGGCTGGAGGTCGACTGGATCGATCGGGGAGGATTTGGCTGGGGGCGGCTGTCAGCTCGGTGCCGATTCGCCCGGCGCCTCGGTAACGAAGGACGCGGCGATCAGATCGTCCGCGTCTATGCGTAGAGAGCCCTCGCCGCCCCCCATGATGGCCGCGACCTTCTGGAAGGTCTTCATCTCATGCTCGGTGATCCGGGCGTCCCGCATCCTGGCTTTGAGATCGGCGACACGCATCCCGAGCGAACGGGACGTTCCGATTTCACGTTTCGACATGTTGGTCAGTCTCCTCCCCCAACCCGTGCCTGTTTCGCCGCCGCCCGAATCTTAATCCTGCGCATGCTTGTGTTCTCTATGAGGCAATTTCGAACACAGCAGCGGCAACGCGGGCCCGGAACGAAGGTTCCGTTAGCATATGGTAACGAATTAATACTGGTTGACGGCCGGCCGCAGTTGGCGGCAGGGCCGTCAACTCAGCTGCGAATGATCCTACTGGATGATCTTGACGATCTTGCGCGTGCCGGGATCGACGACGACCGTCCGGTTGTCGATCACCGTGTAGCGATACTTGACGTTGGGAACCTCGTGCAGTTCCACCGTATCCGGTAAAGCGGTGCCGACGTTGAGTTCCACGCCGGGAACCTTGACCGACGCCAGCGGCTGCTTATGCACATATTCGCGGATGACCGTTTCCTGTTCGGGCTGGATGATCACATCCTCGGCGGCGGCGGCGCCGATGCCGGTCAGAAGCAGCAGGCCCGCGGCTGCGGTTGTGAGGTGCATTTTCATCGATTTTCTCCTTGATTTGGATATGCCTCTCACGCTGCGCCTGCGATTTCACAGCCGGTAGGCAATGTGCGTAACGCCGGCCGACAAGCCTTGTTCCTGCAAAAAAATTCGCCGACACCATTTTCGGGGGAACGTCACAGGCGCATTCAAAGAACGTCCGCGGCGCGCGGCGCGACAATTTCGGAACAATGCTTTTCGGGCCGGGTTTTCCCAGTGAAGGGACCGAACTTTCCGAGGAGAAATCCCATGAAACATCTGCTTATCACGAGTATGATCGCGCTTGGCGTCGGTTGCGGCGCCGCCATGGCCCAGACCGAATCCGCACAGCCGAGCGGCGGCGAAAATTGCGCGGCCGGCACGGCCGATTGCCAAAAGGGCGGCAAGGCCGGCGGGCAGGCTCAGGGCGAGACGAAATCGAAGACTGAGATGAACGCTCAGGGCAAGGCCGGCGCCAACACCGAGGAGCAGGCCCAGGGCAAGGCCAAGATGAAGACCGATGAACAGGCCCAGGGTCAGGCCGGCGCCAACACCGACCAGAACGCTCAGGACAACACGCAGTTGAAGAAGAAGCAGCAGGCACAGGGCAAGGCCGGTACCGAGCAGAATGCCCAGGGCAACACCAAGATGCAGACCGAGCAGAACGCTCAGAGCAAGACCGGCACCAGCACCGAGCAGAATGCCCAGAACAAGACCACGACCCGGACCGACCAGCAAACTCAGGGCAAGGCCGGCACCACCAACGAGCAGAACGCTCAGGGCGGCAATACAAAGATGCAGACCGAGCAGAATGCGCAGGGCAAGACCGGCACGACCAACGAGCAGAATGCCCAGGGCAACACCAATGTCGAGACAGACCAGAACAAGACGGCCTCGATCAACAACGTGACGGTGGAGCAGAAGACGCAGGTCACGCAGATCATCCATGAGACCAAGGTCGAGCCGGTTCGCGACGTTAACTTCGACATCTCTGTCGGTATCGAGGTTCCGCGGCACAAGGTGCGTCTGCACCGCCTGCCGGCGCGCATCGTCAAGATCGTGCCTGCCTACGAATCCTACGAGTATTTCGTGCTGGCCGACGGACGCATCGTCATCGTCGACCCCGACACTTACAAGATCGTGCTGATCCTGACCTGATCCGGATAGCAGGACAGACAAGGGCCCGCCACGCGGCGGGCCTTTTTTCGTGAGGACAACCGAACACACGGGCAATCGCCTGCGCGTGTTCATTAGGCACGCGTTGAATGTTGAGCCTCGGGAACGATTTGGCGCAATTCCCAGTTGTCACACCAGAAGTCCTGCGTCCCTAGTCCCTATCGGATCGGACAAAAGGGCGATGGGCCCGTCGGCAAATCGTTCAAGCTTGCGGTCCACCTGGAAAACGTGCATGGGTCGAGATGGGTAGAGATATGGGCGAGATCGTCGATGACCGAATGTGGCCGCGGCGCTCGAATGGGCAGATGTATTTTCCGCAGTTTCTTGTGGGAATGGTGGCGACGCTTCTGGTGATCCTAGGTTGGACTTACGCCTCCACGGGATCTGTCTGGACGGCGATCGGCTGGACATTCCTGGCTGCCGTGGTTTTGCAGGTCGGCTATTTCGTGGCCGTGCTCTGGCTCGTGCATGGCGAGACCCGCGCGGCCGACGAAAGCAAAGCGGATGCAAGCTCGGCACCGGTCAAGATACCCGGCCCGTTCGAACGCGATGGAATAGTCCACGCTCTCATCTTGTGGCTGTTCCCGAAACTGCTGCCTTGATCGCTTTGAGCGGCGCTTTGCGACCGGGCTGACTGACGTCTTTTCCTTTTCGAGAGGTCGTCGCGCCGCAATAGCCAGCATTCCGCATTCTGCGCTCGAACGCAGGGACCGGGCTACGCCTCGGTGCTAAAGTTTCGAGGCGCCATCAATTTGTATCGTCGCTGGCGGGCCGCCTTTCACGACGTCAATGCGGCGCAACCCCGCCGGCTTGCAGCCGTCGGAACCGTGGTCCGAGCCGGCTGCAATCCTGTGGTTCGCCGAACTAACGCGCGGTGGCCGGCGAAGCCGAGCGCACCTCCTCCGAAGACGAGAACACGACGAAGCCAAAGATCAGCACCGCAGCGGCGACGATCAGCGAGCCGACCGCCACGACCGGCTCGACCTCCGGATGGCCTGCCGCCAGCATCCAGTAGAGCGCCGGCAGCATGACCACGATGCCGACCGTATAGAGGCCGTAATGGATCATGGCGACGCGGCGCTCGGCCTTGGCCGGATTGAGCGCATAGTAGCCGCCGAAGATGGCGCTGGTGACCCAGCCAAGAAGGTTGATGTGGGCATGCGCCGGAAAGGCGCCGTGATCGCCCGAAATCGCCATCTGCAGCCCGGCGGCGATGCCCAGGATAAGAAAGACGATGGCCGTCTTGAAGAAAAGCTCCGATACCCGTGGCATTTTGCTGTCCTCCCAATGCCTTTTGTAAACCCGACTCTGCGAAGTCTACATCCTGCAAGCCATATTAGCCATGGCGTACCTAAGTCGGGTGGGGCCTTCGGGCGAAAGCCACGAGATGTCGACGGCTTTGCAAAAAAATGGCTCGTCTCTTTCGAGGCGAGCCAAAAGGGAGCCGGGCTTGAGGTCGGCCCCCATCCAGGTTGCCACCTGAATTTCAAACGGAGCTAACGTAGCAGAGCCCGGAATTTATTTCACCGCAATAGCGGACTGACACGGTGAGGTTTCCCGACCTTGGACAGCTCAAGCCTTGCCGATCGGCCCATCGGCACCAAGGCGCGCCGCCAGGCAGGACGTCGCCCCTTTTTCAGCCGGCGGGTGAAAGCATGAGCTTCAGCGTTCCCATCCCTCGGCCAGAACCGCCGGCGGAGCACGGCAAGGCGCGGCGCCTTGCACCCGCGCAGCATTTGAGCAATGCTTGGCGACGGGGGAGTGGTTTCCGTAATTTCGGAAGCACGATTACATGTTCATTGACTACTACGAACTTCTGGAAATAAGCCCGAACGCCAATTCTGAGACCATCGAGCGGATTTTCCGCTACTTTGCCATGCGCTACCATCCCGACAATCGGGAAACAGGCAATGAATCGCGCTTCAGCGAGATCGTGGAAGCCCACAATACGCTGCGGGACCCAGTCAAACGGGCTCAGTACGACATCCTTTACCGGGAGCATCTGGGCCTTCGTCACGAACTCACGGAAGGAGCCCGCGACGGCGGCGGCATGGAGAGGGATACCGTCATCCAGGCCAATCTGCTGTCGCTCCTTTATGTGAGGCGCCGGCGGGACGTCAACAATCCGGGTATCGGCGACGACGAGCTCGAACGCCTGTCCGGCTGCCCTCGCGAGCACCTCGAATTCCACCTGTGGTACCTCAAGGCGAAGGGCTTCATCGGCAGGACCGAGAACGGGACATTCGCGATCACCGTGGAAGGCATCGATCACGCCGGGACCAAACAAGGCCAGGATCGCCGCGATGCCACCCGCCTGCTCGATCACGCGAATTAGGCCGACCATCAAAAGCCCGCCGACTGGCGCCTGAACCAGTGGCGGGCTCGATGAAGGAACAGCTACATCCCTGGGGAATCGACTGTCGTCTTCTCAACTCCCCATATCTGGGCTCGGTTCGCCGGGGGCGGCGGAGTCTAAGCCATGCACCATGGCGGGCAAGGACGAGGAGTGCGGGTTATATTGGCGTTGTGTTTCGCCGAATACAAGGGGACCGAGGTCTGACGTGCCGACGCATTGGGCCGGGACCCGTCGAGGGTGATTGCGAGGACGCCCCGCCAACAGCTTGTTTGACGCAATGCCGCGTGGCTGGCGTTCGAAAATCAAACTTGTTGCGAGGCTGTCATGCCAACGACAAGTGTATCGTAACACGACATTTTCGAAAGCCGTGAGCGACACACGAACCTCCGGCAAGCACCGGCCATTCGTGAAGTCAGGTGGCAACCTGTAGCGGGAGCCGACACCCAACAATGGGCTCCCGCTTTGGCTCGTCTCGACCGAGGCGAGCCATTTTCTTTCTGGAGATCGCGAGTGCGCGGCGGGCGACACACCGACAAAAAAGCCGCCGGACGAGGCCCGGCGGCTTTCGTTCACCCTCTGGTCGGTTCGCCCGGCCTTATGGTGTTGTCGTCGCCGTGGCAGCGGCTTGCGCGTCGATCTTGCCCGCTAGCGTGTCCTTGGCCCAGGCGGTGACGTCGGCGTCGACCGGCTTGTTGGCCATCTCGGTAAGGGCCGCGTCCAAGGACGCGTCAGTGGGGGGCGGCGCGTTGTCAACCGCGGCCTGGGCATCGGTGACCGCCTGGTTGTCGGCGGTGATTGCCGTGTTCTGGGCGTCAATCTGCCCCTGAACGTCGGCAACCTGCGCATCGAGAGCGGCCTGCTGTTCGGTCGTGAAGCCGGTCGTGTCGGTCGCGTTGAGATCGGCGAGTTGCTGAGAGAGGTCGGCGAGCTTGCTCTGGTCGGTGGTCAATTGGGCGTTCGCGGCGTCGAGCTTGGCCTGCGCGTTCTTGGCCGCCGCGGCCTGCGTCGCGTAAGCCTGGACGCCGGCGAATTTCTTGCTCTTGGAATGCTCGTAGGCGCTTAGATTGCGCTTCAGCGAGTTCAACCGGCCGAGCTTGGCGTGGATGTTCTTTTCCTTGGGTGTGGCGGCCGTGGTCGTGTTGTCGGTCGAGCTGTCGTCAGACGCGCTGTTGTCGGACGCGCTGTCGGTGCCCTTGTTGTGACCGGGAGCGGAAGCCGACTTGCCGTGCGAGGCACCACCATTGCCGTTGCCGCCGGCATTGCCACCGCCATTTCCGTTGCCGCCGCCGTTTCCGTTACCGCCGCCATTACCGCCGCCATGGCCGTGGCCGCCGCCATTGCCGCCAGCGCCGGCAAGCGCGGGGGCCGCCGCGAGCGCCAGAATGGCAAGAGATGCCAGAAGTGTCTTTCGCAATGTCATTTTGCTTCTCCGCAGATGAATCGTCGTCATGGCCCACCGCTAGACAGCCTCTTATGAGAATTTCCTAATGGCGTTGGATAAACTTTAAGCAATCGCGGTCGCGAAATGAGAGCACGGGTCGCCATCCTTCGGCGATCTTCACGAAATGGCACGTTAACATATTGAAATTCAATGGAAATACAAAGGGCCGAGCACCCTTGGGCCGTTTGGAACAATGAGGGCCCTTGTCTCGCCAGACCATGGTCCCAAAGATGTTTCTTGCGCCCCCGCAAGGCGACGGCAGCAAGGCCCTGTCACCCGGTTCGGCGCAGCTATGAAGAGGGTTCCGCAGCGCAGGCGTTCTGCTTCAAGGGTTGAGGCGGCGCCCGGCTCCTGACCTTGTGCACCGGTGCTGGACCCGGCACCGATCCTCTAACCGCCGACCAGCGGCACGGCCACCGAGGTCGTGTAGCTGATCGGGTAATCGCTGAAATAGGGGAAACTGATGACGAAGGCATAGCTGGCGTTGACGTGTGCCATGCGGAAGCCGCCGCTCACCGGGTCGGTGGTAATGGTGACGTTCACGTTCTGCAGGCCCAGCGCCTGCAGTTTCTGCGTGGCGACGGCCTGGATATCGGCCTGAGTAAGCGTGTTGTTGAGCTGCAGCGAGCGCGCGGAGGCTTCGAGCGCATAGCGGACGCTGGAGGCGTTGTTCATCGACCAGCCGAAGGCGAAGATGCCGAACAGGAGCATGATCAGGAAGGGCACGATCAGCGCGAACTCAATCGCGGCCCCGCCCGAGGCATTGCCGGCGAACGCCCTAGCTATTTGCTTGTATCGAGGCGCAATTCCGGGCGGAAGGCTGCGGCGCACTTTTCCTGGGGTTGCTTTAGCGGACACGAACCACCTGCTGATGGCCGATCGAGGTGTTGTTTGGGAAGGGGCCGAAGGTAAACGGGGGAACCCAGGTTCCGGACGCCTGGATCTGGACATAGATCGTGCGTAGGTTCGACCCCGTGCACGGGGTCGCCGCGTCAACCACGGTCGTTCCGCATTTGTAGGTGCGGTTCACGGTGACCGCCGCGTCGGCGGGCTTGTTGTCCCAGCTTGCGAGCGCTGCTGCTTGGGTGGCGCTGTCGTCGGAGGAGCCGGCCAACAGCAGGTTCGCCGCCGTTTTCACGCTGGCCCGCATCGCCAGCGAACTGGTGACGTAGGACCAGCCGTCCGCGATACCGAAGAGAGCGACGCACAGCACCGGCAGCACGAGCGAGAATTCCACTGCGGCGGCGCCGCAGCGGTTCTTGCGGAAGCGGATCGGCAGCGGCCCCATGCTGTTACTCGACGATCGCGACCGACGGTGCAGCCGGGATATCCCCGCCCCCGTATTTCGAGCAGTCCTGGTTGATGGTCGCATTGCCCGACCACTGGATGGTGTCGGCAACGACTTGCGTGCAGCCGTCCAGGCCCGAGAAATTGCCAAGATAATTGACCTGCTGCCTGGGGAAGTAGATCGCACCGGTCAAAAGCGAATTTGCGGTGCCGTTGAAGGTGCTCTGCGCCGCCGTTCCTGTCCGGTCGCCGTAGAACAGCACGCCGGAATAGGTGCCCGAGGTCGGCGCGCTCAGCGTCACCGTAGCATTGCCGTTGATGCTTACGGTATTGCTACCGGCCATAAAGATGGTGACGCCGGTGCAAGGCGCCGCGCAGGTGACGACGGCGCCGGCGTTGATCTTCAAATTACCCTGCACGACATAAGTACCGGAAGACAGCGCCACATTGCCATTGAGATTCATGCCACTGCAATAGGTCCCGGGCTGCAATATTTGTGCTGACTTGCCACTGTTCACGGGCTGACACTGGTTAGAGGATGCGGGCGCCGGCAGGCTGGCGAACGGGTCAGAGGCCGGCAGCGCCTGGGTGATCGGAGACTTGCAGAGCGTGGTCACCGGATTGTTCAGCACCATGCCGCCGACCGTGATCAGGCAGTCGGCCTGGAGGCCGGCCGAACCCTGCACCTTGATGGCGTCGGAGGCGAGCGAGTCCGACATGACCGAGCAGCCGGTGAACTTGACGCTGGTGTTGCCGGAAAAAAGGGCGGCCTGTGATGCCGAGGGATTGAGCGCCAGCACGCAGGCCTTCGAGGCATCGGTGATCAGAGCCACCGCCCTCGCCTGCTCGGGCACCTTCGTCTGCGTGAAGATGGACGTGAAGATCCGGTCGAGATTCTGGTTGAGGATCACCTCCACCGCCTTCTTGGCCGTGTTCGGCCCGGACGCCGGCGGCGTGTTGACGACGATGGTGCCGCCGCCCAGTCCGTTCGAGCCGGCCGATGACGTGGCGGCGGCGGTGATGGCGGTGGTATCGGAGCCCGCGACCTTCTCCAGCGCGCCAGCATAGGCCGCGGCGTCCGCGATCGCCTGCAGCTTCAGGCTCGAATAGTACCAATAGGACGTCTCGACGCCGAGGCCGGCGCCGCCGATGACCACCGGCAGGGTCAGCGCGAAGATGGTCGCGACATTGCCGCCCTTGCCTTCGCAAAAGCGTCGAGAGACCAGTCGAGAAAAAAGATTTCCGATGAACCGACCTGAAAAGGCC
The DNA here is from genome assembly GCF_006439375.1 of Mesorhizobium sp. B4-1-1. NCBI lineage: Bacteria > Pseudomonadati > Pseudomonadota > Alphaproteobacteria > Hyphomicrobiales > Phyllobacteriaceae > Mesorhizobium > Mesorhizobium sp. B4-1-1. The sequence continues at coordinate 137,192 of NZ_VFTH01000008.1, read as the reverse complement.
ATGGCCGAGTGCACCCAAGCTATCCCGGCCATTACGTTCATCATCGGCGTATGAACGAATGCCTAATTATTTCCCTCGACTTGCGCTGTTAGGACTGCATCAGGCCGCCACCCCGGCCTTGCGCCGCGCACACTAAGACTTAAGGCCCAAAAACTCTCAGACTTAAGGTGTAACCATCAGTTAAACCGTATATTTTAGCACTTTCTGCATTTTATCTTTTTTGGAAATCGCCCGTAGAGACAGCGTGCCTATCACTCTCGCAGATAGGACGAGGGCGGGCTTCCATGTTTGCACGTTTCTGGGCTTCGAGGCGCGGCAACTTCGCGGTCGCGACCGCGGTGGCCATGGTGCCGCTGATGCTTGCCCTGGCAGGATCCGTCGACCTGATCGGCACCAGCGACGACGCCGCGCAGTTGCAGAATTCGCTGGACGCGGCCGGCCTTGCGATCGGTACGAAATACCAGGCGAGCATGTCGGCGAGCGACGTGCAGCAACTCGGCCAGACCTTCTTCGTGGCCAATATGAGCGCCGCCGACGCGCAGGAATATTCGGGCAGCGTCGCCGCCTTCCAGGCCGGGGCCAGCGGAAGTCCGAGCGCCTACTTCATTTCGCTGTCGTCGAGCATCAGCCGACCGGCCTTCGTCCCCGGCATGCCGGCCTGGCCGGCAACGCGCTCCGCCTCCGTCAAGATCAAGCCCGGCGCGCAAGCCTGCGTGCTCGCGCTCGATCAGCATGCCGACGGCGCGGTCAGCCTGCAGGGCTCCACCAATGTGGCGATGAGCGGTTGCGTGATCGCGGCCAATTCGGACGCCGGCGACGCCGTCAGCCGGGGCGGCTCGGCGATCGTCAGCGCTGGCTGCGTCTCGACAGTCGGCGGCACGCAAGGGTTGACGCCGCCCAGCGCCACTCTTTCCTGCGGCGCGGCGCAGGAAAACCAGTATGCCTCGTTCGATCCGCTGGCGGACGTCGTTCCGCCTCCCTACACGCTCTGCCTGCCAGTGCCGAACGGCAAGACGATAACGCTTTCGCCGGGCACCTACTGCGACAAGACGCTGTCGGGAAAGATTACCCTCAGTCCGGGCACCTACATCATGCGCAACGTCACCATAAAGCCGGGCGGCAACGGCAGCCTCAGCGGCCAGGGCGTGACGATCTTCCTGATGGAGAACTCGCAGCTCATCATCAACGCCAACGAGCAGGTGAGCCTGTCGCCGCCGAGCAGCGGCCCCTACGCCGGCATCACAATCTACCAGGCGCGCGGCAACACACAGGCGCTGACGCTGAACGGCGGATCCGGCTCGGTGGTGAGCGGTTTCATCTACGCCCCGGACGCTGCCATCACCTATGCCGGAAATTCGGATATGAACGCCGAAGGCAGTTGCCTGCGGCTGGTCGGCGACACTGTCGCAATGACGGGAAGCTCCGCAGTTAAATCGGACTGCACGGCCGAGCTTGGGAACCGCGCGATGTATGCGGGACGGATGATCACGCTGGCGAAATGAGCGCCAATTTCGTCATCCTTTGAAATGCAATTCCGGACGGAAAACCGCTCGCACTTTTCCTGGAATCGCTTCCAGGGAAGATCACGATCCGCCTATGATATCCGCGCCCGGCTGCTCGTCGAAGAGCACCGCGCAGCCGCGCTCGAGCGCGACCTGCGTCAAGGCGTTGGCCGCATCTGTATCCGACGAGACGAAATCGCCGGTCAGGACGCGAAATTCCTCGACAGCCTTTGACATCGGCACCACACGTCCGGCCAAACGGCCGCTCGCGCATGCGTCGATGACGCACAAAAGATCGATGAGTTCGAAATTATGCATGGCGGCCTCCGCCTGCGCCATCCCTTCGCTCAATCAACGGTATGAGGCGCGGACTGGTTCCCTCGCTTGTGTTCGTCGGATGGCCTGACGGGCGCGAGCTTGAGATCGAAACGAACAGGCAGGCATGGCTCGACACAGGCCTTGCGCACCGATCCGGTGGCCATCGTGTCGATCGGAAGAAGGACCACCATCTGGGCATGGCGCTGTGGCCAAAGCGGCCTGCCGAAGAGGAGGAAGACGCCGCCGATCAATCCCGCCAAAAGCAGCGCGGCAAACAGGTTCGCGATCACGTTGCCGGGTTGCACGGCCAGCAACTCCAAGAGAGTTTCCAGAGCGGAAGGAATGCCCGCCATATCGCAGGAATGGCGGGCACCCATCGTCGACCGCCGATGAAGGGACTTTGTCCGGCGGCTTGCTAGCCAATGAATTGGTGCCGCTGTTGTTGCGTGGAAATCGGGGGGTCGGGCCTCTGCGTTCGATGGATGAGACTTCAGTCTGAGCATGGCCCCGGACCGTCGCCCGAAGGCTGGAACAATCGCTTCATGCTGTCGTTGCCCGACAATCGAGATCGGCGAAAGGAGAGGAAGTCGTGGCCGACGGACCTACAGTTGTAAACACAGGCGGCGGTGGCGGCGGCGGAACCGCGGTCGCAGTCGTTCTCGCCATCATCGTGATCGTCGGGCTGCTGTTCTTCACCGGCATCATCAATGTCGGCGGCGGTGGCGGCGGATCGACCGACGTCAACGTCAAGATCGACACGCCCAAGATCGAGGCGCCAAAGGCCGACACGCCGCCGGCGCCGACCAAGACACCGTCGCCGGCACCCGCTGCTCCGGCGCCGGGCCCAGCTCCCGCTCCCGCGAGCGGCGGCTGACCCTGGCGAACGCGACCAGTTGGCCAAAGGGTCTTGCTTGTCGTGCTTCCGGCCCGCGTATTCTTGGGAGACGCGGGCCGCCCTTGGAGCGGTTCCGCTTCTGCAATGGCGTCGAGCCGCTCCAAGTATTCGCCCAAACCGAAGTAGAATTCAGTCCCCGACGTCCATCGGCTGATGGCCGGGTCGCTGATGCCATAACACCTGGCAATAATCCGTCAGTTCGACGACCTGCGTGCAGACCGGACAGACATAGCTGTCGCAGCATCGGCGGAGCCCCGGCGGGCCGCGACGGGCGGCAATGACCGGCACGCGCGAATAGCCATTCACGACCTGATCAAGCATCGATTTCCTCCCGATGGTTGCTGATTATCTCCACCCAAAAGTTTCCCCCTCGCCCGACTATGTGGCACCGGCGCCGCGCTCGGTAAGCGCTGAGGCAGGTTCGGCATCCTGCTGATGGGGGATTGCGAAAAGTCGCGATGGTATCGCCTTCATCGTTGCCGAGGGTTCGCATCGAATTCTCCCTGTCGGGCGAGAACGGTGGGTCCCTCAACCACCGCCGTGCCAGCGCGAGAACAGGAAGCACCCGGCGATCGGGTCCCGCATTAACTTCCGATAGGAAACGCTAAAAATTTTCGAAGGCCGAGAGCGCCTCCAATTATATTAGCGATACCTCATAATATGGGGTATGAGTAAGCCAGCGGTCGCCGACGATCGCAATGTCGGGCTCCGCTTGCACAAGGGAGGATGCCATGGCCGAAACTGCAATGCAGGTGACGAAACTCGAATCCAAATCGCACAACAATCCGGACGAAGTCCGCGCGCCCGCCAAGACGCGCGTCGAAATCGTGCGGCTGCCAGGTTATTCGCTGGCGCGGATGAACATGCAGCCGGGCTGGAAATGGTCCGAATGCGTGAAGCCGGTGGTCAAGACCGACAGCTGCCAGGTCTCGCATGTCGGCTACGTCGTATCCGGCTCGATCACCGTGCGCATGACCGACGGCACGCAAAAGACCTTCGAGGCCGGCAGTTCCTACACCATCCCGCCGGGCCACGACGCCTGGGTGGAAGGCAATCAGCCCTTCCAGTGCATCGAGGTGCTGAGCGCCGAGCAATACGCCAAACCAGCATAGGCCGGATTCAGCCGATGGGCGGCTATGAAGCTGCACCAGCCAAGGCTGCGGGATCGAGGCGACGTCACCTTGGTCCCTTCGCAGGTGCAATCGCCGCCTCATTCGAATGAATGAGGCAGGCTCATTCGTTTGTATGAAGACACAGAAAGCAAGCTCACAGGGCCTTGACACCAGACTGCTTTTGTTCTCTTTATGTTCCCTAAATCTGCCTTTTCCAACAGAGAAATCTAATACTGCACCGCGGCAAAGCGGGCGCTGCAGACGGGAGCGCAGGATGCTCGCTACGGACGCCGCCGCTGCCGCCACCATCCTGCATGCCGATCTCGATGCCTTCTACGCCTCCGTCGAGCAGTTGCTCGATCCATCATTGCGCGGCAAGCCGATCGCCGTCGGCGGCGGCGTGGTGCTGGCGGCTTCCTATGAGGCCAAGGTCTTCGGCGTGCGCGGCGGCATGCCCGGCCGCAAGGCGCGCGAGCTCTGCCCGCAGCTCATTTTCGTCGGCGGTCATTTTTCCGAGTACCAGCGTCTCGGCGATGCGGCGATCAAGGTGCTCGACGATTTCACGCCGGTGGTCGAACGCATCTCGATCGACGAGGCCTTTGCCGATGTCGCCGGCTGCACGCATCTGTTTGGCCCTCCGCAAGAGATCGCGCGAAAAATCCGCGCGCGGGTGAAGGCCGAGCTCGGCCTGCCGATCTCGATCGGCGTGGCGCGGACAAAGCATCTCGCCAAGATCGCCTCGCAGGTCGCCAAGCCAGACGGATTGGTGGTGGTCGAGCCCGGCACCGAGCTCGCCTTCCTGCACGATTTGCCCGTCACGCTGATGTGGGGCGTCGGCCCCGCGACCAAGGCCAGGCTCGCGGAAATCGGCGTCGAGACGATCGGGCAATTGGCGCGCACGCATAGCGGGGCGCTGGAGCGGCTGATCGGCCATGCCGCCGGCCAGAAGCTTGCCGCGCTTGCCTGGAACCGCGACCCGCGCAAGCTGGAGATGCATCGGCGCGCGCATTCGGCCGGCGCGCAATCGGCGCTGGGCAGGAAACCGGCGGTGGCGCGCGTCTTCGTGCCGACGCTGCTGCATCTTGCCGACCGCGTCGCCAGCCGGTTGCGCGCCAAGGACCGGCCCGGGCGCACGGTCACGGTGCGCGTGCGCTTCGCCGACATGCGCGCGGTGAGCCGCTCGATTACGCTGGAGCAGCCGATCCAGGCGACCGCGATGCTGGCCGAGATCGCCGAGGAGCTGGTGCGCGGCGTGCTCGCCGCCCATCCGGGCGAGCGCGACATCTCGCTGCTCGCCATCTCCGTCTCGCATCTGGATGAGCATGCCGAGCTGCAGCTCGAACTGCCGCTCGGCCTGGCGGACGAGAAGCTCAGGCCTGGCAGCCGAAAAGGTCTCGCCCGCTTCGGCGCCGACCGCGCTATCGACAAGATCCGCCAGCGCTTCGGCAAGGAGGCGGTCGGCTATGGCACGGTGGCGCTGGAAGGCCCGCGCTCGGTACCGGACGGTTTCAGGGAGCTCGCGGAGAAGGAGTTATAGAGCGGCCTGCGCTCACCTCCCCCAGGCCAGCCGCATCGTCACACCGACAACCAAGTGCGCTCGCTGTGGCGCCGGGATCTGGTGGCACGCTTCCAGGCGGCCAAGGACGCCGACGATCGCGGCCTGCCCAATGACGCGACGCGGCCCGACTATGCGGCGGCGCGCGGCGTCTTCTGGGTGATCGCCAGCAAGCCAGACGCGACCCGAGCCGAATTTCATGCAGACCGCCGCCATCGCGCCTGCCGATATCGGCACATCGCTGCATTTCCTGGGCAGCGAAGAGACCGTCGATCTGGTGAACTGGGGCTATTGCGCGGCCGATCAGGCGCTGCGCGACTGGCACGAGCCGGCGGTGGCAGCCGGCAAGGGCCTGCCCTTGACGCCGGGCGACGTGAGGCCCGGCCGCTGCGCGCGCGTGTCGAAGACGGTTTAGGATGTGAGCTGGCGCGCGAGCCGCGAATCTCCCCCGAAAGTATCGATTTGCCGGGCCGCGAGGCACGCGAAGCATTCATGTCGACCATGAGGCAGCCCATGCGAACCGCATCCTGTGCCTGCGGGCAACTGAAGATCTCCTGTGACGGCGAGCCGCGACTGGTCGCGTTGTGTCATTGCCTCGAGTGCCAGAGGCGGACCGGCAGCACTTACGTCATTGCCGCATTCTTCGCGCGCTCGGCGGTCACGGCCGAAGAGACCGCCAGCACCTACAAAGCGATTGTCCGACGGCGGCCACGCGGTCATGTTCCATTTCTGCCCGGAGTGCGGCTCCAGCGTCTTCTGAGAGCCAGAGCGCAAGCCGGACGCGATCGCGATGGCGGTGGGCTGTTTTGCGGATCCGGCGTTTCCGGCGCCGACGCGCGTTGCATGGGAGGAGAGAAGGCATGCGTGGATAGGCGGGGAGGCGACGGCGGAACTGCCAATCTGCCCCTCGAGGGGAAGATTGAGCGCTCCGCCGCTTTCGTCAATCGCCTTGGCGCAATCCAATCCGGTTCATTCCCTGCCCTCCGCATGCTAACAGGATCGCTTTCAACCTAAACACCGGGATGGACAGCGACATGGCAGTAGAAAAAGTAGCTCTGGTGACGGCGGGCGGCAGCGGCATGGGGGCTGCGGCGGCCAAGCGCCTGGCCGCGGACGGCTTCAAGGTCGGCGTGCTCTCCTCCTCCGGCAAGGGCGAGGCGCTGGGCAAGGAGCTCGGCGGCTTCGGCGTCACCGGCTCCAACCAGTCGAACGAAGACCTGAAGCGCCTTGCCGACGGCGCGCTGGAACGCTGGGGCCGCATCGACGTGCTGGTCAACAGCGCCGGCCACGGACCCCGCGCGCAGATCATCGAGATCAGCGACGAGGACTGGCACAAGGGCATCGACACTTATTTCCTCAACGCCGTGCGCCCGACCCGGCTGGTGACGCCGGTGATGCAGAAGCAGAAGTCAGGCGTCATCATCAACATCTCGACCGCCTGGGCGTTCGAGCCGAGCGCGATGTTTCCGACCTCGGCCGTGGCGCGCGCCGGGCTTGCCGCCTACACCAAGATCTTCGCCGACACCTATGCCGCCGACAACATCCGCATGAACAATGTGCTACCCGGCTGGATCGACAGCCTGCCGACGACGAACGAGCGCCGCGACAGCGTGCCGATGAAGCGCTACGGCACGTCGGAAGAGATCGCCGCGACGATCTCGTTCCTCGCCTCCGATGGGGCCGCCTACATCACCGGGCAGAACATCCGCGTCGACGGCGGCATCACAAGGGCGCTGTAAGTCACGCCGCGGCAGGACGGCACCCGGTGTTGCCGGGCGCTACGTCATTTGCGGCGGCGAAGGTGCAACAGCCAGAGAAAGCCCAACAAGGCAATGACAGCGGCGACATTGCCGAAAACGTTGCTCCAAAAACGCGCCGGGTCGTCCACACACGAAATCCAGCTGAGTCTGCCCCGGATCTCGCCGGTCTTGAGGCCGTAGGCAAGGTTATAGATGGCGAAGGCGGCGAGTGCCGCCACCAGCACAAAGACGGCGTCGTGCTTGTTGCGACCCATGCAGCACGTCTAGCCGCGCCCGATGAAATTTTGCTTATCGTCGTGTGGACGGCACGTCGCCTCGGATCATCCGGGCCTGCGGGATTTTAGCACGCACAGAACGCATAGGAAGGCTATCGACGCCACCAGGACAATCGAATTGCCGACCACGATGTTCCAGAATCGAGTCGGGTCGTCCGAGAGAGCGACCCAATGCAACTTGCCGCGGACTTCGCCTGTCTTGATGCCGCAGGCAATGTTGTAGATCGCGATGGCGGCAAGCGCGGCCATCAGGACAAACAGGTCGTTGTTCTTGTTGCGATCCATGGAAGCGGATTTTAACAGCGCTTGGTGAAATTTTACTTACCTTGGGTAAGGCGGCGGCCGTTGCACCGGCCGCCGCCGCCCTCAATTTTACTGGTTGATCTCCGGCTCGACGAGCTTGGCCAGGTTGCGCAGCGATTCCTGCCAGCCGAGATAACAGGCCTCGGCGGGGATGGCGTCCGGGATGCCGGCTTGGGTGATGTTGATCTCGGTGCCGACCGACACTTTCTTCAAGGTCACCGTCACTTCGATCTGGCCCGGCAGGTTGGGATCGTCGAAGCGGTCGGTGTAGCGCAGGCGCTCGCCCGGAACGAGCTCGACGAATTCGCCGCCGAAGGCGTGGCTGTCGCCCGTGGTGAAGTTGCGGAAGGACATCTTGTAGGTGCCGCCGACCTTGCCCTCGAACTGGTGCACCGTGCAGGTAAAGCCATTCGGCGGCAGCCATTTTGCCAGCGCATCGGCCTCGACGAATGCGCGGTAGACCTTCTCCGGCTTGGTCGCCAGGACGCGGTGCAGGTGGATGGTGCTCGGCATATCTCGATATCCTTCTTCAGTTGATCGATGCCCCAAGGACGGGCGGGCTCCAGCCGATCCGACAGAGGGCTGTCAAACTTTTTGGCTAGAGCATGATGCCGAAAAGTGTGAAGCGGCTTTCGGATGACATCATGCTCTATCTTTTTGATCTAGAGTCGGATGATTTCAGCTCGATTTGACCTGAAATCATCCGACTCGGGCCGTGCGCCTTTCAATGGAGGGAGCGGACATGAACGTTTCAATCAGACTCGGCATCGTCGGCGGCGCGGGCTGGCTGGGCGGCGCCATCGCGGATGCCGCGCTTCAGGCCGGCGTCGTTCGCGCGCAGGACCTTGCCCTCTCCTACCGCAGCGCCAAGCCGGATCGTTTTGCCGGCGCGTTCTGGACCGACGACAACCAGGCGCTCGCCGACCGCTGAGATGTCATCATGCTTTCGGTGCGGCCGCAGGACTGGCCGTCGCTTACCATCGACGCCAAGGGCAAGCTTGTGATCTCGGTAATGGCCGGCATCCGCCTTGCCGAGATCGGCGCGAAGCATGGCACGCGCCGGGTGGCGCGCACATTGCCCAACGCCGCGGCCGAGGTCGCGAAATCCTATAAGCCTTGGATCGCGAGCAGCGATGCCACCGGCGTGGACCGCGCCATCGTGCGCGCGATCTTTTGCGCCTGCGGCAGCCAGGACGAGGTCGGCAGCGAACGCGACATCGACTATCTCACCGGCCTGTCCGGCCCGGCCTTCCCCGCCCTTTTGGCCGATGCCATGATGCGCCACGCTATCGCGTTTGGCCTGAAGCCCGAAGTGGCGCAGCGCGCCGTGAATACGGTGCTGACCGGCACCGGCCGGCTGATCGACTTGAACGACGCTTCGCCAGCCGACACGGTAAAGGCCTTCCTCGGCTATCACGGCACGACCGCCGCCGCGATCGAGACGATGCGCGAAGCCGGATTCGACGAGGCGGTCGCCAAGGGGCTCGAGGCGGCGTTCAGGAAATCGATCGCGATGGGCGAGACGTGAGCGGACGCTCCAATCCTAAAGGCCAAGACTCGATCGGCCACCACCTGTGGCTCCCGCTGCGGCCAATGCATCCGTTCGCGGCTGTCCGCACAATCTTTTGGCAGAAAATCTTGCAAAATTAAGTAAAATTGGGAATAACTCACGCCATGATTGTATTAGATACAACTTATTCTATCTTCACAAAATATCGATAAAAATACTGGCAATTTTTCTCTGTACTATTTGCTTGTTTTCGGGAACCATAGTCCACGTTGCAAATTTGGTTCGAAGCGGTCGCTTGAACCTGCAATGAACCTCCGGGCGGGGCAGCGCGGAAGGAGTGCACGATGAGCTTCGTCGTCAACGCGATAGGCGTTCCTCTCTACTATAGCGGCGCTTCCAATCATTGGTTTTCGGCAACGTCCGGACCGACATTCAACGGCAGCAGCGGCAACGACTCCATCTGGGGCGCCAGCGGCGTCAACGTCACCATGTATGGCGGCCCCGGCGACGACATCTATTACCTCTATTCGGCGAGCAACAAGGTGGTCGAGAACCCTGGAGAGGGCATCGACACGATCAATACTTGGATGAGCTACACGCTGCCGAACAACGTCGAAAACCTCGTCGTCACCAACGCCCATAACTATGCCTTCGGCAATGCCCTGGACAACATCATCACCGCCGCGGCGGGCGGCCAGACCCTGGACGGCGGCGCGGGCAACGATGTCCTGATCGATGGCGGCGGCGGCGCCGACACTTTCATCATCGCGAAGGGTAATGGAAGCGACTTGATCGTCAATTTTGCCTCGAACGATACCGTGCGCCTCGATGGCTACGGGTTCACGTCGTTCGCCGCCATCCACGAGAACCTGATCCAGGCGGGCCCCAATGTGATGCTGAATCTCGGATCGGGCGAGATTCTCGAATTCAAGAACATGACAATCGACAAGCTGCAGCCCAACCAGTTCGAGCTGCCGATCGACAAGTCCGGCATGACGCTGTCCTTCAGCGACGAGTTCAACACGCTGAACCTTCACAACAGCCAGGGCGGCACCTGGGACACCAACTTCTGGTGGGGCGCGGCGAACGGCAGCACGCTCACCCGCAATGGCGAGCTGCAGTGGTACATCGACGCCAATTACGGCCCGACCAGCTCGGTGCATCCGTTCAGCGTGCAGAACGGCGTGCTCTCCATCACCGCCGCGCAGGCGCCGGCCGACATCAAGCCGCTGATCAACAATTACGAATACACCTCCGGCATCCTGACCACGCATGACTCGTTCTCGCAGACCTATGGCTATTTCGAAATGAAGGCCGACCTGCCGGAGAATGCCGGCGCCTGGCCAGCCTTCTGGCTGCTGCCGGAGGACGGCTCCTGGCCGCCGGAGCTCGACGTGATCGAAAAGTATGGCCAGAACCCGAATTCGCTGCTGATGACCGCTCACACCAACCAGACGGGCCAGCACACGACGGTCGGATCCACGGTGAACGCCATGGACACCGCCGGCTTCCACACCTATGGCCTGCTGTGGACGCCGGACAAGCTGGTCTGGACCTATGACGGCGTGCAGGTCGCCGAAGCGGCGACGCCGTCGGACATGAACAAGCCGATGTACATGCTGGTCGATCTCGCGGTCGGCGGCCAAGCCGGCGCGCCGCCGGACCATCTCGCCACACCGGCCGAGATGAAGATCGACTATATCCGCGCCTATACGCTGAACGACTTGCCAAGCCAGGCGGCACTGACCAGCCACACTGCAAGCAGCACGCAGCAGCATCTCGGCACGGCAAGCGAGCATTCGGCCTGATTCGGACGTTAGGCGACTGCCCGTGATCCGGGTTGGAGAGGGAGTGCGGGAAATGACGGGACAGTCGGGATTGCGGCCAGTCTTGCGTCGCGCCGTCGCCGATGTCGGGCTGTTCTCGCTGCTCATCAACCTTCTGCTGCTGGTGATCCCGCTTTACCTGCTCCAAATCTACGACCGCGTCCTGCCCTCCTCCAGCCTCGAGACGCTTGTCTATCTGTCGGTCATCGCGGTCGCGGCGCTCGGCTTCCTCGGCTTCCTCGACACCATCCGCGCGGTCTACACGCAGCGCGTCGCCGCGACGGTCAATGACAGGCTTGGCGCAAGAATGTTCGCCGCTTCGCTCGGCGCCAGGAACGCGCCGTCGCCGCTCACCGACCTCGCCTCGGTCTGCGCCTTCATCCGCTCGCGCGGCGTGGCGGTGCTGTTCGACCTGCCCTTCGCGCCGGTCTTCCTGGCGCTGCTCTACCTTATCCATCCACTGCTCTTCTGGGTGACGCTTGGCGGCGCGGCGATGCTCGTCATGCTGGTCGTGGCCAACCAGCTTGCCATCGGCAGGAAGGATGCGCTGTCGGCGGAGCGTTCGGCTCTGGCCAGCCGGGCCGAGCAGGCCTTTGCCCGCAACGCCGAGACGCTGCGCGCCATGGGCATGGTGGAAAACGCCGCGCGCGCATGGGGACGCCATGTGGCGGAAGCGCTTGTCCTGCATGATCATTCGGCCTGCGCCAACGCTATCTTCAGCGGCGCTTCGCGGGCGCTGCGCATGATGCTGCAGCTGGCGATCCTCGGCACCGGCGCTTGGCTGGTGCTCAAGGGCCAGATGACGGCCGGCATGATCTTCGCCTCCTCGCTGGTGTCGTCACGCGCGCTGCAGCCGCTCGACCAGCTGATCGGTTCCTGGCGGCAGATTGGCGAGGCCAGACGCGCATGGTCGCGGCTGGGAGGAGCGCTCACGGCACAGCCGGCCGAGGCACGCAAGCTCGTCTTGCCCGACCCGACCGGCGCGATCTCTGCGCAGGATCTTTTCTTCATCGCGCCGAATGCCACCTTCGGCGCCGAGCCCATCCTCAAGCGGTTGAGCTTCGCGATCCAGCCCGGTGAGGCGGTAGCGATCGTCGGCCCGAGCGGCGCCGGTAAATCGACGCTGGCGCGGCTGCTTGTCGGGGCAACCCAGCCGAGTGGCGGCTCGGTCAGGATCGACGGCGCGGAACTCAAGACCTGGGACGAAAACCAGCTCGGCCGGCATATCGGCTATCTAGCGCAGGAGGTGGAGCTTTTCCCCGGCTCGGTCCATGAAAACATCGCCCGCTTCGACGCGGACGCGGACGACGCCGCAATCGTTGAGGCGGCAAAACGCGCCGAGGCGCATGAGCTGATCCTTTCGCTGCGCGACGGCTACCAGACGGTGATCGCCGGGACGCTGTCCGGCGGTGAGCGGCAGCGGATCGGGCTGGCGCGCGCCTTCTACGGCAACCCGCGCATCCTGGTGCTGGACGAGCCGAGCACGCATCTCGACGGCGCCGGCGAGGCGGCACTCGAGGCAGTGCTTGCCGCCGCGCGCGCCGCCGGCGTCACCACGATCGTGATCACGCATCGCCCTTCCATCGCCGCGGCCTGCGACCGCGTGATGGTTTTGCGCGGCGGCGTCATCGAAGCGTTCGGGCCGAGCGCGGAGGTGCTGCGGCAGTCAACTGCAGACAGGGGCAAGGGCACGCGGCAGAGCACGGTGGTGACCGGATCGTTCGCACCGACCATCCGTGCCGCGCCGACCATCCGCCACGGATCCTGAACGATGACGCAGAGCCTCACCTTCGAAGGCCGCCCGCGCACCGACTTCCGGCGCACCGCCTTCGCCGGCTACGCGGCGATCGCGCTGATGGTCGGCGGCTTCGGCTATTGGGCGGCGAGTGCGCCGCTGGCCGGCGCGGTGATCACCCAAGGCACGATCGCGGCGACCGGCGGCAACATCCTGATCCAGCACCGCGAGGGCGGCATCATCAGGCAATTGCTGGTGCATGAAGGCGACCGCGTACGGGAAGGCCAGAACCTCATTCTGCTCGACCGGACCGCGCCGGAGGCCGACCTCAACCGGCTGACAAGGCAGTGGATCGCGCTCAAGGCCGGCGCCGCGCGGCTGGAAGCCGAGCGCGACGGCCTCGTCACGCTGGCGCCGGTCGCCGAGCCAGCGCCGGCGCCGTTCCAGCAGGAGTTCCAGAACCTGATCCGCGAACAGCAGAAGGAGTTCGACGCCAGGCTCGCGCGGTTCCGCTCCGAGCAGTCGATCCTGGCGCAGCGCGTCGCCATGCATCGCGAGTCGGTCAAAGGCTTGAACGCGCAGAAGGCGGCAATCGAACAGCAAGCCGAGGTGGTGAAGAAGGAGCTCGGCATCAAGACCGACCTTCTGAACCGGGGCCTTACCGACCGCAGCGAATATTCGCAGTTGCTGCGCTCGGAGGCCGACCTCATCGGCCAGGCCGGCGCTCTGGAGGCGGACCTCGCCTCGGCCAACACGCAGATCGTCGAGGCGGAGGCGCAGACCGAGCGCGCGACGACGCAGCGCGTCGAGGAAGCGCTGACCAAACTCGACGACGTGCGCACCAATCTCGCCGACATCGAGGAGCGGATGCGCGCGGCGCAAGCGGTGCTGAAGCGCACGACGATCACCGCGCCGACGGCGGGCATCGTCATCTCGTCGACCTACAATTCGCAAGGCAGCGTGGTGGCGCCCGGCGAAAAGATCATGGAGATCCTGCCCACGTCATCGGGCCTGGTGGTGGACGCCAGGCTGCGGCCGAAGGACATCGACCAGGTGCATGTCGGCCAACAGGCAAAGCTCAGGCTCTCCGCGCTCAACGCGCGCCTGACACCGGAAGTCCCGGCCACGGTGAGCGAGATTTCAGCCGACCGGCTGATCGACGAGGCTACTCACGAACCCTATTTCCGCGCTAGGCTGAAGATCACCGATGCCCTGCCCCGGGGCGTGAAGAGAGAACAGCTCTATCCGGGCACCCCGGTCGACACCTTCATCAGCACCGGCGACCGGACCTTCTTCGAGTATCTGGTACGCCCGATGATGGACTCCTTCGCGCGGGCGTTCGGGGAAAGGTAGGCACCGTCAGTTCATAGCCACGTCCAGCCTGCCGCGGTAGGCTGGATTTCGAAACGGATATCGGGCAACGCGAAGCTCGCTCCGACCGTGGCGCGCGCCGGCGGCTCCGCGCCGTCGAGCCAGTCGACCCAGGCCTTGTTCATCGCATCGACGATCACGGTGTTCGAACCTATGGGCGCGGCGAACCTCGTCCGAGCGCAGACCTTCCGGGTCTACGAGCCGCTGTTTGCCGCGGCGCCCGGCTATTTCCTGCTGGCGGGGCTGGTGATGGCGGGCTTCGGTTTCGTCGAGCGCCGGTTCGCCCGGAGGTATTGAGCGGCGACAAAAAGCCATCCCCGATCCCACGGGACCATCGCCCCTCCCCTGGCTGAATCGAATTTGGGCCACCGCCTGTAGACATAGCGGCGGCAATGAAACAATCTTCACTGCGGGAACATAAGCGCGTCTCGAAGAAGGCGCCTACCTTCGGGTGCGCATGAACAATCGCTGGACCTTGTACGATCCACGCCTGGCCTGGATGCTGGTTGCACCGGTGCTTCTGCTGCTGATCTTCTTCCTGGTGCTGCCGATCGCGGTGATGGCGGCCTATACGTTATTCACCTTCGTCACCGCCGGCGTCGAATCCAGCGCGCTGACCACCGCCAACTGGCAGGAATTCTTCACCGACAGCTATTATTCCGGCTTCCTTCTGAAGACGCTGAGGGTCGGCGCGATCACCGCGCTGCTGTGCGGCGTGCTCGGCTATTTCCCGGCTTATTTCATCTGGGCGACGAGCTTCAGGCACAAATGGCTGCTGCTGCTCCTGCTCATCGTGCCGTTCTGGATCAGCTTCACCATCCGCACGTTTTCCTGGATCAACATCCTGGGCGAACAGGGCGTCATCAACGTCGCTCTGCTCAAGATGGGCATCATCAACGAGCCGCTGCAGATGCTCTACAACGAGGGCGCGGTGATCCTGGGACTGCTGCACTTCCTCCTGCCCTACATGATCCTCAATGTCTATGTCAGCCTCGAGGGCATCGACCGCACGCTGATCTCGGCCGCGCGCTCGATGGGCTGCACCAGCGCGCAGGCGTTCCGCGAGGTCACGCTCCCCCTCTCCCTGCCGGGCCTGGCGGCGGGCCTGCTGCTCTGTTTCGTGCTGGCCGCCGGAAGCTATGTGACGCCGCAGTTGCTCGGCTCGGGCCGCGACGCGCTGTTCGGCAACCTGATCTACGATACCATCATGGGCGAATTGAACTGGCCGCTGGGGGCAACGCTTTCGATCGTGCTGTTCGTCGTGCTCGGCTTCTTCGCCGCCATCTACACCCGCTACATGGGCATGTCGCAGATTGTGAAGGGCTTGGGCGGATGAAGGCTGCGCGACCGAACAGGGAAGGCAGATGGGCCTGGCGGCTGACCGGCTTCGTCACGGTCTGCGTCTACATCTTCATGTTCGCGCCGATCGTGGCGACCGTCATCCTGTCGTTCAATGCCTCGATGTTCGGCGGCTTCCCAATGACCGGCTTTTCGCTGCAATGGTACGCCAAGCTGATGAACAATGACGCGGTGCTGACGGCCTTCCGCACCTCGCTGTGGATCGCGCTGGTCACCGCCGTCGCCACCACCGCCATCGGCGTCGTCACGGCCTTCGCGCTGGTGCGTTTCGAGTTCCCGGGCAAGCAGGCGCTGAGCACGCTGGTGATCCTGCCGGCGCTGGTGCCGGAAACCATCCTCGGCGTCGGCCTTCTGGTGCTGATCAAGGCGATCGACCAGCCGCGCACCATGCTGCTCCTGGTGCTCGGCCACATCCTTTTAGCCGTGCCCTATGTGGTGCTGATCGCGCAGGCGCGCATGGTGGGCATAAGGCGCGTCTACGAGGAGGCCGCGCTCTCGCTCGGCGCCTCGCGCTTCTCGTCCTTTCGCGAGATCACGCTGCCGCTGCTGATCCCGGCGGTCGTCGGCGGCGCGCTGCTCGCCTTCACCATCTCGTTCGACAACACCTCGGCCAGCCTGTTCTGGCGGCCGGCAGGCGTCGAGACCATGCCCACCCAGATCCTTTCCATGCTGAAAATCTCGATCAGCCCGGAGATCAACGCGCTCGGCACCGTGATGATCCTGGTGACCGTCGGCATCCCGTTGATCGGCGGCCTGATCCTGCAAAGCCTGACGAAGTTGAAGAGACGCGGTGAACCAAAGGAGGAAGTACGATGAAACTGACGACAACCAAGCGGCTGGAACGGCTGCATGACCGATATGCCAATGGCGATCTGAGCCGCCGCACTTTCCTGACGCTGACGGCGGCAGCGGCCGCATCGGCGGGGCTTTCCATGCCGTGGATGGGACGGGCGCTCGCCGCGGTCGAGGAGGTCCGCTTCGATGGCTGGGGCGGCACGGTGCAGGACGCGATCGACAAATTCGCCTTCCAGCCCTACACGGCCAAGACCAAGATCAAGGTGGTGCAAGGCACGTTCGGCGACGAGGACGAGATCATCACCAAGATCAAGACCGCGAAACCCGGCGACTACCAGGTCATCCATTCGTCGGGCGTCAACTACTACATCAAATACGTCAATGGCGGCCTGACCTCGGAGATCAACGAGGCCAACATTCCCAACATGGTGAATGTGCTGCAGCCGATGATCGAGCCCTTCCGCAAGCTGACGCCGAAGCTGTCGGCCGTGCCTTACGACTACGGCACCACCGGCATCGCCTACAACACCAAAGTGATCTCGCCGGAGGAAGCCAAGGAAAAGGGCGCGGCACTTCTGCTCGACAAGAAATATGCGGGCAAGGTCGGCGGCTATTCCGACATGACGACGCGCGTCTGGTACGCCGCCCTGGCCACTGGACAGGACCCCAACAACCTCAAGGACATGGACACGATCTGGGCCAAGGTGCGCGAAACGCGCGACCTCGCCAAGAAGTTCTGGAGCTCCGGCGCGGAGCTGATGGACCTGCTCTCCAAGGGCGAGATCGTGGTGACCGACGCATGGTCGGGCCGGGTCGCCGCGCTGCAGGACCAGGGCCATCCGATCGGCTATCTAGATCCGGCCGGCTCCTATGCGTGGATGGAGGACATGCTGATCCTGAAGGGCTCGCCGATGACCGAATGCGAGGAGCTGATCAACTTCATGCTCGACCCTGCGACCTCGATCGCGGTGGCCGAGGGCCAGAGCTACCCGCCGTCGCTCGACCCGACCAAGGTCAAGCTGACCGACAAGATCGCGAAGCTGCCGGCTTTCGATCCGACCGGCACGATGAAGGCGCTGACCTTCGCCGATCCAACCTACTGGGCGACCAACGAGGACGCCTGGACCAAGCAGTGGAACAGGATCTCGAAAGGTGCCTGAGGATCAGGACACGAAAATCCATCCCCGGCCGGCCTCGGCCGGGGCGGAAGGCGCGAGCGCGGCCGCCGGGGCGAGCAGCCCGGCGGTCGAGTTTCGCAACATCGACATCGCCTACGGCAAGTTCGTCGCGGTGCGCGATTTCTCTTTGTCGATCCGCAAGGGCAGCTTCGTCACGCTGCTCGGGCCTTCGGGCTGCGGCAAGACGACGATCCTGCGCTCCATCGCCGGGCTGGTCGACATTTCGGCCGGCCAGATCATGATCGGCGGCCGGCGCGTCGACGACGTGCCGATCTACAAGCGCAATATCGGGCTGGTGTTCCAGAGCTATGCGCTCTTTCCCCACAAGACCGTGTTCGACAATGTCGCCTTCGGCCTGAAATACCGCAACGTCGCCAAGCCCGAGATCAGGCGCAAGGTCGGCCAGGCGCTCGACATGGTTCGGCTGCCGGGCAGCGAGAAGAAACTGCCCTCCCAATTGTCGGGCGGTCAGCAGCAGCGCATCGCGCTGGCGCGCGCCATCGTCTTCGAGCCGCAGGTGCTTTTGCTCGACGAGCCGCTCTCGGCGCTCGACGCCAACATGCGCGAGGAGATGCGCGTCGAGATCAAGAAGATCCAGAAGGAAACCGGCATCACCGCAATCTTCGTCACGCACGACCAGGAAGAAGCGCTGTCGATGTCGGACCGCATCGTGGTGATGAATGCTGGCTCGGCCGAGCAGATCGGCACGCCGGAAGAGGTCTATGAGCGGCCCGCCACCGCCTTCGTCGCCGACTTCCTCGGCAAGGCCAACATGCTTCCGGGAACGGTGAGCCGATCCGACGGACCGACGACAGTCACGCTGGCCAGTGGCCAGACGGTCAATGTGCAGGCGCCGCAACCGCTGCCGCGAGGAAGCGCCGTCACCGTCGTGGTGCGGCCGCAGAAACTGTCGGTGGGTCGAACGAGCGCCAACCGGTTGCCCGGCCGGGTCGTGTCGGCCTCGTATCTCGGCGGCAGCGCCATCTACGAGGTTGACATAGGCGGCAAGACGAACATCCGCGCCAACGCCCCGATCGACGGCCGCGTTCTCAACGAAGGCGAAGCGATCGAACTCGGCTTCGACGCGGACGATTGCGTCTTGCTGGACGAGGCAGGGCGGCGGATTTCCTGAAGGCCGCGTCCGCCCTGTAATCAGTACGACCCTTGACGGCTATTACAGTTCATTTCTTGGAGAGAAACGCTTTGCAGGCAGGGGTGAGCTCACTGATGTGCTGTTTAAGACAGCTTAACCCCTTTGCATTGTCGACCATCTTGCACACTCGCTGGGCATCCGTCCTGCATGGCGTTTTGTAGGCATCTTTCGCTGAAGCGACGTCGGCGAGGAAAAGCGAACTGGAAGCCAGAAGCGCCAGTCCAAGCGTTTTCTGTTTGCGCATGAGTTAATTCCCCTCTGAACATGAGTATAGTAACGCAGCCATTATATACGCTAGCCCTGATATAATAGGAAGGCAAAGGACTTTGCGACGAAGCGCTCCGTGCCGCATTGGCAAAGGGACGATATTTCAAGCTGAGACACCACCAGATTCCCACGGCAATTTCGACGCCCGCTCCAACGCTCGCTCCCCCGGTCATCGGCGACAAGTCCTCCCATTGGTGACGTGAATGATCACGCCGCAAAGAGATGGAGACGACAATGACGAGTTTGGAGCACACGGCCTGTGAACCCGGCCGCGCGGACCTCAGCCTGATTGGCTTTGCCGGCCGCGCGCTGCGGCTTGCCTATCGTGCGATGAGGATGCGCAGCGACCGCGCCGCCATGCAGGCCATGCCCGATCATCTGCTCAAGGACATGGGTATCGGCCGTTCGGAAATCGACCATTACACCTCGATGCGCTACGCCTCCGACGTTGACGGGATGGACATCCGCAACGCCGGATGACCCCGATGGCGGTCGTCACCACGCTCTCGACAAGCCCCGGGCTTCCCCGCGCCGGGACTTTTGCGTTCCGGCGCATTCGAGCGTCGACATTCGTTTCAAATGATACATCCAACGCAATTTCCAACGGTAGACGTATGAAAAATTCCACGGTCGCACCCACTCTCGTTCAAACGCTCCATCGGCAAACAGAGACCGTCACGGCAACCAAGCCGCAAACGAACCTTTGGAGATGAAGATGCAACCCAACACCAAACCTGCACGGCTTCCGCTCAATGGCGTCGACACGCCGAACCTTCTGGCGACGATCAATTTCGTCGCCGGGCAGCCGGAGCTGGCAAAATTCCAGTTCCGCGCCCACAACGAGTGGATCGAGGGCACACACAGCAAGACCGTCATGAATGGCTTCTTCGGCGCAGGCCAGGAGCAGAAGCACGAGAAGCCGCATTATGCCGACGCCGACCATCCGGCGATCCTGTGCGGCGCCGACAATGCGCCGACCCCGGTCGAATGGCTGCTGCACGGGCTGGCGGGCTGCCTGATGGCTGGCGTCGCCAACATTGCCGCCGCACGCGGGATCAAGCTCACCAAGGTGAAGTGCTCGGTCGACGGCGACATCGACCTGCGCGGCATCCTCGGCATTTCCGACGAGGTTCGCAACGGCTTCCAGAACATCCAGGTGTCGTTCGAGATCGAAGGCGACGCGCCGGCCGAGAAGCTGCAGCAGCTGGTCGAGCAGTCGCGCGTCCGTTCGGCCGTGTTCGATGTGCTGACCAAGGGCGTGCCGGTCACCGTCGGCATCAAGACCATCCAGTAAGCCTAAGCCGGCAGGCGATCCGGACCGATCCGGGCCGCCTGCCGCCTCTCAAACGGACCAGAACCATGAGACGCGCGGTCGTCATCATCGGCGCGGGCCAGGCTGGCCTTGCGCTCAGCCATTGCCTCGGCCAGGCCGGTATCGACCATGCCGTGCTGGAGCGCGGCCGCATCGGCGAGCGCTGGCGCTCGCAGAGCTGGCGCTCGCTCAGGCTGCTCACGCCGAACTGGCTGAATGCCCTGCCCGGCTCGCCCTATGAGGGCGGCGATCCCGACGGCTTCATGAGCAAAGGGGCTTTCGTGGAAAGCCTGGAGCGCTACGCCTGGCAGTGGCATGCGCCCGTCGAGACCAATGTCGAGGTCACATCAGTCAAGCGGACCGGCGACGGCTTTGCCTTGCGCACCAGCGCCGGCGAGTGGTCGGCGCGCGCGGTCGTCGTCGCGACAGGACATTGCGACCGGCCGGTCATCCCTTTTTCGGCTGAGACCCTTTGCGGACCTCTCAGCATTCACGCTTCGCAATATCGCTCGCCCGGCGAGCTGCCGGGCGGCGGCGTCCTAGTCGTCGGTGCCTCATCCTCCGGCGTGCAGATCGCCGACGAACTCGCCCGCTCGGGCCGGCGCGTGGTGCTTTCGGTCAGCAAGCATACGCGCCTGCCCAGAACATGGCGCGGCCAGGATATCTTCTTCTGGCTGTGCGCAATGGGCCTGCTGGCGCAGCGCCGGGAAGACCTCGCCAATCCGGAAGGCGCGCGACGCCAGCCGTCGCTGCAGCTCTCCGGCCGGCCCGACAGGGCCGATGTCGATCTCGCCACGCTGCAGGCGTTCGGCGTGGAGCTGACCGGGCGGGTGCGCGGCGTCGGCGACCGCGAGATCGCCTTCGCCGGCGACCTTGGCCAGCACATCGCTGCGGCGGAAGCGAAGCAGGCGCGCCTGCTCGACCAGATCGACCGCTTCACGGGCGCGGCGACACCATACCGGCCCGATCCGGTAGCGATGCCGGCGGCGTGCGCAGAACAGCTGTCGCTCACCGACGGATCGATCCGCAGCATCGTCTGGGCGACCGGCTACGCGCGCTCGCTCGGCTGGCTGGAGCCGCTGGCGCTCGGCGCCGACGGCGAGCTCGCGCATCAGGGCGGCGTCACCAGCGTGCCCGGCCTCTACGCGCTCGGCTTCCGCTTCCTGCGCAAGCGCGATTCCAACTTCATCGGCGGCGTCGGCGCGGACGCCGAGGCGATCGCCGCCGAAATCTCGCGTCATCTCGACTGCAACGGCCGCAAGGCAGCCTGAGGATCACGACCACCATGGCAACCAATCCCATCTCCCTCATGGCCACTCCCAGGCGCGGCCACTACGACGCCATCATCGTCGGCGCGCGCTGCGCGGGTGCGGCGACCGCGATGCTGCTCGCCCGCGCGGGTCTCAAGGTGCTTGCGATCGACCGCAAGCCCTACGGCTCCGACACGCTGTCGACGCATGCGCTGATGCGGCCGGCCGTGTTGCAGCTTTGGCGCTGGGGCCTGCTCGAGCCGCTGCTCAAGGCCGGGACGCCGCCGATCGAGACGACGACCTTCCACTATGGCGAGGAGGAGATCGCCGTCCCGCTCGCTGCCGGTTCGGACCTTCCCGGGCTGATCGCGCCGCGGCGCACGGTGCTCGACCGCATCCTGGTCGATGCGGCGCGCAAGGCCGGCGCGGAGGTCCTGCACGAGGTGGCGGTCGGCGACCTCTTCGCCGGCACGCGCGGGCGCGTGCGCGGCATCGAAATCCGCGCCGCCGGCCGCGCATCCGTGAGGGTCAGCGCCGATATCGTGGTCGGCGCCGACGGCATCGGCTCGCTGGTGGCGAAATGCGTGGACGCCCAGCCCTTGCGGCGCGGCGCAGTGTCGGCCGCCCATGTCTATGGCTATGCGCCGGTCGAGCCGGGCGCCGGCTATCACTGGTACTTCCGCGACGGGATCGCCGGCTCGTTCATCCCAACCAATGACGGCCTCGCCTGCATCGTAGCCTCGGTGCCGACGAGCCTGTTCGACCAGCGCTTCCGCCTCGGCCACGCCCGCGCCCGCATGGACGTGCTCGAAGCGCTTTCGCCGGCGCTGGCAGCACAAGCGGCCCAGGCGCCGAAGGACGCCCGCCTGCAGGCGTTCCGGGGCGTGCCGGGCTATATCCGTCAGGCGCACGGTCCCGGATGGGCGCTGGTGGGTGACGCCGGCTTCTTCCGCGACCCGATCACCTCGCACGGCATTTCCGATGCGCTGCGCGACGCCGAGAGCCTCGCGCGCGCCATCCTCGACGGGTCCGACGCGGCATTCGCGATCTGGCAGCAGCAGCGCGACATGATCGCCAACCAGATTCTGGACACCACGGATGCCGTCGCCGGCTTCGACTGGACGCTCGACGATATCGGCGAGCGGCATCGCCGCTTCAGCGCCGTGCTGAAGGCCGAGGTGCAGGCGCTGGCCGGGCAGTCCATGCCGGCCCGCCGCGCCCCTTCGTCTGCATCGCGGCCGACGGCCCACCGGGCGCCGGCCAACCAGGACGAGCCGCCGGCCTCGGCCGGCTCGAACCTCAATCGCAACCGAACCGGAGCAAGACCATGACTGTGCATGTGATGAAGGACGGGTGGGTCGGTGTCATCAAAGGGCGACCGCAATTGGGCGCCTTCGCCGAGCGCTCGCGGCGCACGCAGCCTCAGGATATCGACGCCTTCGCCGAGATGACCGGCGACCGCAATCCGCTGCATTACGACAAGGCGCTGGCCGAGGCTTCGGTGTTCGGCAAGCTCATCGTGCAGGGCGGCGTCACCTCAGGCATCCTGAACGCGGTGGTGGCGGAAGAGCTGCCTGGCCCCGGCTCGGTGTTCCTCGAAGTCTCGTGGAAATTCGTCAAGGCGGTCGGCGTCGGCGAATTGATCACCGGCCGCGTCGAGGTCAAGGACGTGCGCGCCGACAAGCCGATCACAAAGCTGGAGACATCGGTGCGCAACGAAGCCGGCGAGCTTTGCCTCACCGGCACCGCCACGGTGTTCACCGTGCCATTGGCCGGGGGCTGAGAGCTTCTGGACCGCTTGGTTACGCGCCCGCCGTGTCGGCGATGAAGGCGCGGACGTGGTCGATGAACTCCTCGAAGGCGGGCTCGCCTTCGAGGAGGATATGGTTCTGGCTCTCGAGCTCGATGAAGCGCGCGCCGGGAATGCCGGCGGCCATGGTGCGCCCGGATTCGACGGGAGCGACGTTGTCGTCCCGCGCGTGCAGCACCAGCGTCGGCACGCGCACCTTCTCCAGCAAGTCGCTGACATCGATCACGGAAAAGGCGCTCTGCAGGCGCCAGGCATCGTCGGGCGAGACGGTGCGCAGCATCAGATCGTCCATCCAAGCGAAATGCTCGTGCGTGGCGCCGGGGATGAACATGGAGCAGAAGGCCTGGCGGAACATCGGGTTCGGCTTGCCCCAGCTCTCGCGCATCAGCGTCGCGGCGGCCTCGCGCGTCGCGATCTCGCCCGCGTCGCCGCGTGCCCGCCAGCCTTTGACGTAGCCGCCATAAAGGATCATGCCCGAGACGCGCTCGGGATGGCGGATGGCGTAGGCGATCGAAACCGCGCAGCTCTGCGACAGGCCGAGCAAGGTGAAGCGGTCGAGCCCCGTTGCCTCGACCACGCATTCGAGGTCCGACAGCATGGTCTCGAACGAGATATCGACGACATGCCTTTGCGACAGGCCGTTGCAGCGCTCGTCATAGCGCACCAGCCGGTTCCGGCGCGACAGTTCCCGCATCCAGTGCCGCCAGATCGGGCTGTCCCAGTCGAAGGTGAGATGCGACATCCAATGCGCGGCGCGCAGGATCGCAGGGCCGCTGCCGGTGCTGGCATGGGCGAGCCTGGTGCCGTCGAGAGCACGGCAGAATTGCACGGCGCGGCCGGGATCCTGCGATGACGCGGATTTCAACGGGGCTTGCGGCCGCCGGGCGGAACCGGACTGCGATGCGCGACCCGTGGCTTGAGCAGCGGCCGACCGGACCCTGTCCTCCAGCGCCTCGGTCTCGGCGGCGAGCCTCGCATCGTCGGGCACTAGGCTGCGCAGGCGCTGGGCAAAGGGCAGCGCCCGCCGCGGCTGGTCCGCCAGGCGCTCGACCAGTTCGCGCAGGATGCCGAGCTCGATGATCTCCACCTCGCTGGCGATGGCCTGCCGCCAGGCTTCATAGTCGAAGCAGCGCTCGAGCGAGAGGTCGGCGAGAAAGCCGCCACGGATCGAGGCCAGGACGGCTTCGAGCTCCTCGGTCGAGCGGGAGGAAAGGTCGGCCTTCACCAGCGGCGCCAGCCGCGCGTAATCCGTCGCGACATTGAGCGCGACCGCGTTGCGATCGGCGGCAAGGGCTGTTTCAACGCCGCCCAGGACCTGGCGGATCTTGGACAGGCTCCAGCGCAAGGCGCCGCGCGGATCGTCGGGGATGTCCCAGAATATCTCGCATAACCGCTCGCGCTGGTGCTGCCTGGCGGTGACGGCAAGGTAGGCGAGCAGCGCCCGCGTCTTGCGCGACGGCGGCAGGTCAAGCGGCTGGCCGTCACGCATCACCTGAAAATCGCCAAGCACGCGCAGTTCCAGCATGTGCTGATCGCCGTTCATGCGTCCACGCGCTTGTCGATCGCCATGATCCCCCTTCGGCCTTGGCCGGCGCCGCCCAAAGGCAGCCGCTCGCCATAGCAAAATCGGCTAATTTAGGGAAGCGTGGTCCGGACGGCTCACGGCCGAGGAACCAAATCGACTTGGCGGCGCGGACAGCCGCTTATGTCAATCAAGGCATGTGGCCGCTCGTTCACGCCTTTGCCGGGACCGGCCTCGACTTGATCGCTGTAGCCAGCACGACTCCGGCGACGATGAAGGCGGCGCCGAGCAGATCGTAGTCATGCAGGCTCTCGCCGAGCAGCAGATAGGCAAGCACGGCGACGAACAGCGTCTGCAGGTAGAGCAGCATGCTTGCCCGGCTTGCGCCCAGCGCCTCCACGCTTTTGTTGTAGAGATAATACATCAGCGCCCCGCCTGGCCCCGCCAGATAGGCGAGCGCGAGCAGGCCATTGCCGTTCAGGGCAGAGCGCTCGTCGTTGAAGATTTCCCACAGGTGGAACGGCAGCGCGACCAGCGCGCCGGCGCCGAGCAAAAGCACGACCAGCGGCAAGAGCTCAAGGCCGAACTTGGAGCGGCGCAGCAGCACCGTATAGAGCGCCCAGCAGAAGGCGCTGCCGACGATCCACAATTCGCCGATGTTGAACCGCAGTTGCACCAGCGCATCCAGCTTGCCATGCGCGACGATCACCAGCATGCCGGCAAGTGCCGCAACCGCGCCGAGCGACTTCCAGAGTCCGAGCGGCTCGCCAAGCACCAAGCGCCCCAGCACCATGGTCATGATCGGCGACATCGCCATGATGATGCCGGCCGTGGTGGCGTCGGTGTCGTTCAGGCCATGGTACATCATGCCCTGGCAGAGCGTGAGGCCGATCGCCCCCGCGGCGACGATCTCCAAGGGCCGGGATTTGAGAAGCGCAATCATCGCGCCGTGATGGCGGTGCACCATCGGCAAAAGGATGGCGCAAGCCAGCAAGAGCCGCCAGAAGCACAGCCCCCAGGGCGGCATTTCCGGCGCCACCCATTTGGCCGCGATATAGACGCCGGCCGAGAGCAGCCAGCACAGCACGGCAGTGGGATAGCCTCCCAGGTATGCTACCGCGGCGATGGCCCGCGGTTCCGGCTGATGGACTATCGGTATCGCCTGCATCGCATGCGCCCGTTCGATGAACGTCAGCCCAGACGTAGCCGGTAGTCTACCTCATCCCGGGGGTGTTACATATGGCTCCGACAAACCCGTCCGGCAGAGATCAATGCGGCGTGTCGCTGGCCATATGCAGATGCTCCCAGGCCGAGCCGACGCGACCATGGAACTGTGATGCAAATCGTTCGGCTTCGATGTCTTCGAGGCCGTCGTCGACAAGGGCCTCGATGCTCCGCCGCAGCAGGGCGAGCTGCATCTGCCGCGCATGCCTTGCGTCGGTTTCGCGCATGATGGCCGTGACGTGATAGGCTACGACCGGCTGGCCAAGGCAGGACAGAAGCGCGCTCGACCCTGCAGTCGCTGCAGTGACCGCTTCCTCGATATTCATTCCGGCGCTCCCTCATCTAAGATGCTGGGCGCCTCCCCGGCAGACGGCGACGGTATCCGCCGCTCTTTTCCAATTTTTGGCAGTCGCGAGATCATCGCTCACGGCCAAAATCAGTGTCCTCCAGAACCCTATTAAAGGCGACCGGATAGTTAATTGATGGTTAACGGCAAAGCTGGCATCTTAGGCATCCGGCTTGGCCTGAAAACGCATCGGTCAGTGACCCGGGATGTTTCGCCCGGTCGATGGCGCGAGGCTCTGCGAACCAGGGACCGAAACCGGCGCGCCGTGAAGCACCCAGTCCGCCGCGATTTGCCCTATCACCGGGGCGAGCTGGATGCCGTAGCCGCCGGCGCCGGCAGCGGTGATCAATGTCGGCTCCGAAAGATCTATCGGCCCGACGAAGGGGCGATGGTCGGCTGTCACGGGATAAAGGCCCGCCCAGCCCCGGCCGAGCCGCGCGCCAGGCAGATCGGGCACGCGCTCCAGAAGCAGCTCCGCCAGGTCGACCTTCGACTGCTCCTCGCACTGGTCGTTGTAGTTGTCGGGATCCTCGGGCGCGGTCGACTTCGCCTTGTGGATCTCGGCAATCAGCTCGCCCGGCTTTTCGTGGCGGAAGTTGAGCCCGCTGCCTTCGCCGTTCACGAGGTCCATGACCATCGGCATGGTGTAGCCGAGCGGCTCGTCGAGATGGATGACGACGGCTTCGTGGCGCTCGGGCCAGATGTGCAGACGCTGGCCGAAAAGCGCGGCCACCTGCGGCGCCCAGGCGCCGCCCGCATTGACCACGACATCGCAATCGATCAGTCGTCGCTTGCCATCGATCGGGTCGCCGCTGGTTTCCAGCGTATAGCCGCCCGGCCGTCGTTGCACGCCGAGCAGCTTGCGGTACTGGCGGATCTCGCCGCCCTTGGCGCGGACGATGCCGGCCAGGAAATTGCACATTTCGTGCGGGTCGAGGAAGCCGTTGTCGGGCCCGAACAACCCGCCTTCGAGCCCGTCAGGATTGATGTGCGGCACGAGGTCCCTGAGTTCGGTGGCGCGGAGCAGGCGCGACCTCAGTCCCGCTTCGCCCTGGATCTCGACCGATCTCGCGAACAGCGCCATCTGCGCCGGCGTGCGCGCCAGCCGCAGATAGCCGATATGGTTGAAGCGAAGCCCCTCGCCCTCCCACTGGCGGAACCGGCGCAGCGAATGGACGCGCAGCATGATCTCGAACGGGTCGGTCAGTTGCGATCCGACGACGCCGACCGACCGGCCGCTCGACCCAGAAGCGATCGACTGGGCTTCGAGCACCGTGACGCGCGCGCCCTGCTCGACAAGGTTGAGCGCCGTGCACATGCCGAGCGTGCCCGCGCCGATCACCACGACATGAAGAGCAACTGTCATCTGTGGCCCGCCTGCTTTCACGACTGCGCGGCGACGTCGCCCAAGGCCTCGTCGATCGCTTGAAGAATGGCGCCGGCATCCGCTTCGGTCATCGGCGTCGACAGCGCGAACAGGCCGTAGCTGGCGGAGAGCACGCCACGGCCAATCAGGCCCTTGTGGAAGGTGTCGAATTTTTTCCGCTCAGCCTGGCCGGGGTAGATGGAGCGGTAATCCGTGACCGGATGCGACGTGAAATGAACCTTGAACAGCGAGCCGAGGCCGACGCATTGGCCGGCAAGCCCATGCTTTTCGAACGAGGCGGTGACCCCGTCGCGCGATAACTTCCCGAGACGGTCGAGATGGGCAAAGCTCTCTTTCGTCAGAGCCTGCATCGAGGCAAGGCCGGCGCGCATGGTGACCGGATTGGCGGTGAAGGTGCCGCCATGCGGAAGCGCTGGTTTGCCGGCGGTCGGATCGAACACCGCCATGACATCGGCGCGCCCGCCCACGGCGCCGACAGGAAAACCGCCGCCGATGATTTTTCCGAGCGCCGTCAGGTCGGGCTCGATGCCCCACAGCCCTTGCGCGCCCGACCATCCCAGCCGGAACGAGATGACCTCGTCGAAGATGACCAGCGCGCCCGCCGCGTGGGCGATCTCCACCATGGCGTGAAGGTAGTCCCGGCGCGCCGGGATCAATCCCGCGCGGTTGGGCATCGGGTCGATCAGCACCGCCGCGACGGTGTTACCCTCGGCGGCGAAGACGGCGCGCAGCGCCTCGCTGTCGTTGAAGGGCACGGCGATCACGTCGTCCAGCACGCCGCGCGGCGTGCCCTTGGCGTAGGGCGTGGACCTCGGCAGATCGCCCCAGTCGGCGGGCGACGAGTCGAGGCTGACCTCGGCGAAATCGTAGGAACCGTGATAGGCGCTCTCGATCTTGACGATCTTCGGCCGTCCGGTGAAGGCGCGCGCGGCCTTGATCGCCATCATCACGCCTTCGGTGCCGGAGTTGGTGAAGCGGACCTGGTCGACCGAGGGCAGCCGCTCGACCAGGAGTTCGGCAAGCTCGATCTCGCTCAGCGTCGGGGCGCCGAAGGCCGTGCCGGAGGGCAGTTGCTCGGCTACTGCCGCGGTGACGTCCGGATGCGCGTAGCCGTGGATCATCGAGGTGAAATTGTTGATGCAGTCGTAATAGGAATTGCCGTCGACATCCCAGACCCTGCAGCCGTCGCCGCGCGCGGCGTAGATCGGAAACGGATCGACGAAGACCGTAGTGCGCGTGTTGCCGCCCGGCATCACCTTCCTGGCGCGCTCGAACAGGGTTTTCGATCCGGGCATGGCGTCGGGATAATGCGGCATGGCTCTCCGAAGGCGAATTCGACTTGTTGGAACAGCAGCGCATCCGCCGCTCGTCACGAAGCTAAGGTTCGTTTCCGCGCTGGCGCAATCGGCCAGGCCGGGCATGCGACCCGACCAGGGACATCCCGATCATTTCGCGGCGGCTGCAGCCGCGCGGTTCGGGTGCCTGAGATTGGTCGGCGTGATGCCGGTCTGCTGGCGGAAGACGCGGCTGAAATGGCCGGCATTGGCAAAGCCGCAGCGATAGGCGATCTCGCCGATCGCCAGGTCGCTGCCTTCCAGCAGCGACCTGGCGTAATGAACCCGCAGCGCCAGATAGGCGGCCATCGGGCCGATGCCGAGCTCGGCGCCGAACAGGCGCTCGAGCTGGCGGCGCGAGCAGTTCTGCCTGGCGGCGATCTCGGCCACGGGGATCGGCTCCTGCAGATTGCTTTCCATCAGGAGCAGCGCCCGCTTCACCGCGCGGCTCGCGGCGGCGGGGAAAAGGTCGCCGACCGGCTGCACGTCGCGGCTGGAGCGGATGCGGTCGAGCACCAGGATTTTCGCCGCCTTCTCCGCCGCCTTCTGGCCGATGAATTGCGAGACGAAATAGCCGGCGAGGTCGGCCGCTCCCGTGCCGCCGGCGCAGGTGGCGCGGCCGCGGTCGACGGAATAAAGGCTGTCGGCATGGGCGTTCACATCGGGGAACTCGGCGCGAAAATCCTTAATGTGGAACCAGCTGACCGCGGCGCTGTAGCCGTCGAGCAGGCCATAGCGCGCAAGCACGAAGCTGCCGGTGCAGAGGGCGGTGAGCGGCACGCCTTTCGCGGCGGCGCGCAGCAGGAACGCTTCCTTTTCCGAACTCAGCTTGCGGTTGGTGTCGAGCAGGCCGCCGACCACCACGACATTGTCGAAATCCTCCGGATTGCCCATCGCCCTGGTCGGCAGCAGTTCGACGCCGCAGCTGGCGCGGATCGGCAGGCCGCGCTCGCCGACGATCTCCCAGTCGAACTCGATCCTGCGGCTGCGGTCGCCCTCGTCGCCGGCCAGCCTTAGCGTATCGATGAACAGCGACAGCGGCGACAAGGTGAAATCGCGCACCAGGAGAAATGCGAACTTCTTGGCCATTCGCGAGCCGACCTCTCATTCGAGCCAGGCGCCATCCTGGACCGCCAGCCGCGACGTTTATCAACCGGCGAACGGACTGGATAGCGCGTGGCCTTGAATAGCGGTTTGGACCGTTGCATGATTCCTCGCGCGCGCTTTCGGCGACCGCCGGGCGTCGCAATCCGGCACGGCGCCATCATCGCCGGACCTTCATCGAAAGCCGCGGAGCCATCGGGCGATGACGACCATCCATCAATTCGCTGTGTCGGAAGGGCAGGAATGGGTGCTGCCGGTCGATGACGAGACCTACGAGGAGTTCTTGGGCCTCGACGGACGCTCGCTGGAGGGCTGGCAGCCGCCGGTGATGCGGCGCGTCGAGGAAGGCGAGCGGCTCTATTCCGATTTCCCATGGCTCGGCGAGCACGCGCCGCTTTTACGCCGGCCGGCCGTCGACGCGCTGGCGGCGGCGCTGCGGCCCTATGGCGAGCTCGTCGCGCTGCGCGGCGAGAAGGTCTGGCTGCTCAACGTCACCAATGTGATCGACGCGCTGGACGAGCCTCGCTCGCAGATCGTCCGCTTCGAGGACGGCGACATATTGGCGATCGAGCGCTACGCCTTCGACGCGGAAAAGATCGGGACGGCGGAAGTGTTCAAGCTGCCGATGCGGGCCTCCCCGGTCTTCGTCAATGAGGTGTTCGTCGAACGGGTCCGCAAGGCCGGGTTGCGCAACGTGTCGTTCGAGGCGGTATGGGCATCGGGAACGGCAATCGCTTGACGAATAACAGCTATTCCAATCATTGAGGTGGCGTCGTCCCTCATCCGCCTGCCCGCACCTTCTTCAGGGCAATCGCATGGGTGGTTCCTCCGTCCCGTCGCTGCTTCGCAGCGCCGAGACGGAGTGGGGGAACCCCCTAGGCGATTTGGCCGCATCCGCTGTGCCGCCGCCCTGGCCCGTCCGCTGGGCGCATCTGGAGCATCGCTCTGGCCCAACCCGGACATGCACGAACGGGATGGCCATTATAACCAGACGCTTTATAACGGTCGCTGACATAGCGACGACCAAGGGGAGACGATGCGTTACATACGTCCGCTTTCAATCGAAGATGCCGTTGGCGAACTCGCCAAGGCGGTAGGACCGGCCGCGATCCTGGCCGGGGGCAGTGACCTTTTGGTGAGGATGAAGGGCGGCTTCATCGAGCCGGAGCTGATCGTCGACATCAAGCGCATCGGCGGCCTGGCCGACGTCACCGAAACGGCCGACGGGTTCCGGATCGGCGCCGCGGTGCCCTGCGCGGTACTGGGCGAGAACAAGGCGCTGCGCAAGGCATGGCCAGGCGTGGTCGAGGCGGCAAACCTGATCGGCTCCAAGCAGGTGCAGGGCCGCTGCACCATCACCGGCAATCTGTGCAATGCCTCGCCCGCCGCCGACAGCGTGCCGGCGCTGGTGGCGGCCGCGGCACAAGCGGTTGTTGCCGGGCCTTCGGGCAAGCGCACCATCGCGGTGGAGAGCGTGCCGACGGGACCGGGCCGCACGTCCCTTGCCAAGGGCGAGATCATCGAGGCGATCCTGCTCGACAAACGGCCTGACCATGCGGGCGACGCCTATCTGCGCTTCATTCCGCGCACCGAGATGGACATCGCGGTGGTGAGCGCCGGCGTGAACCTGACGCTGGACGATCACGGCGCGATCAAGACCGCCCGCGTGGCGCTCGGCGCCGCCGCACCCACGGTGCTTCTGGTCGAGGAAGCCGGCCAAGTGCTGGTCGGCTCGAAGCTCGACGAAGCCACGCTGGAGCGGCTGGCCAAGATCTGTTCCGGCGCCTGCCGTCCCATCGACGACAAGCGCGGCACCATCGAATTCAGACGGAAAGTCGGGGGCGTGCTGGCGCAAAGGGCCGCCGCTATCGCCTACAAGCGTGCGGGAGGCAAATAATGGCCGGTGTAGCTGTATCAACCACGATCAACGGCGACGCCGTCGAATATCTCTGCCAGCCCGACGAGACGCTGCTGGAAGTGCTGCGCGACCGGCTGGGGCTGACCGGCGCCAAGGAAGGCTGCGGCACCGGCGACTGCGGCGCCTGCAGCGTCATCGTCGATGGCCGCCTGGTCTGCTCCTGCCTGGTGCTGGGCGCGGAAGCCGAGGGCCGCAAGGTCGAGACCATCGAAGGCATGGCGCATGGCGACCAGTTGCACCCGCTGCAGCAGAAATTCCTGGAGCACGCGGCCTTGCAATGCGGCATCTGCACGCCAGGTTTCCTGATTGCGGCCAAGGACCTGCTGACCAAGAACCCCTCGCCCACCGAGGAGGAAATCCGCTTCGGGCTGGCCGGGAACCTGTGCCGCTGCACCGGCTATGACAAGATCGTGCGCGCCGTCCAGGACGCGGCGGAAGTGATGAAGGGAGCGTAATCCATGAATTTCGATCCGCGCTACTCCGGACGCAATTTCTCCTCGGTCGGCACACGGCCGATCCGCCCCGACGGCATCGACAAGGTGACCGGACGCGCCCGCTACGGCGCCGACTTCAACATGGCTGGACAGCTGGTGGGCCGCGTGCTGCGCAGCCCGCACGCGCACGCGATCATCAAGAAGATCGACACGTCCAAGGCGGAAAAGCTCGCCGGCGTGAAGGCGGTGATCACGGCGAAGGACCTGCCCGACCTCACCGACGGCGATGCCGCCATGTACGACATCCTCGACAATTCGATGGCGCGCAAGAAGGCGCTCTATGACGGCCATGCGGTGGCCGCGGTCGCGGCGATCGACGCCCGCATCGCCCGCCAGGCGCTGAAGCTGATCGAGGTCGACTATGAGGTGCTGCCGCATGTGACCGATGTCGACGAGGCGGCGCAGCACCATGCGCCGCTGATCAACGACCAGGTCTTCACCGAGGGGCTGGAGGAAAAGCCGGCGAAACCCTCCAACGTCACCAAGCGCACGCAGTTTGGCCATGGCGATGTGCACAAGGGTTTTGCCGAGGCCGATTTCATCGTCGAGCGCTCGTTCAAGACCGAGCAGACGCATCAGGGCTATATCGAGCCGCATGCCTGCGTGGCGAGCGTCAACCCGGACGGCACCGCGGATCTGTGGGTCTGCACGCAGGGCCATTTCGTCTACCGCCAGCATTGCGCGCAATTGCTTGGGCTCGAGGCCTCGAAGCTGCGCGTCACCTCGTCGGAGATCGGCGGCGGTTTTGGCGGCAAGACCCATGTCTGGGCCGAGCCGGTGGCGCTTGCCCTGTCGCGCAAGGCTGGCCGTCCGGTAAAACTGGTGATGACCCGCGACGAGGTTTTTCGCGCCTCGGGCCCGACCAGCGCCACCTCGATCGACGTCAGGATCGGCGCCAGGAAGGACGGCACCATCACCGCGGCGGAAGCGACGCTGCGCTATAGCTGCGGCCCCTATGCCGGCTCCTGGGCCGAGATCGGCGCCATGACGGCGTTCGCCTGCTACAAGCTCGAAAACGTCAAGACGGTCGGCTACGAGGTGCTGGTCAACCGGCCGAAGACGGCGGCCTATCGCGCGCCTTCGGCGCCGATGGCTGCCTTCGCGGTGGAAAGCTCGATCGATGAGCTTGCCCGCGAGATCGGCATGGATGCGGTGGACTTCCGCATCAAGAACGCCGCGCAGGAAGGCACCCGCGCCTCCTACGGTCCGGTCTACGGGCCGATCGGCATCGGGCCGACGCTGGAGGCGGTGAAGAAGCATCCGCATATGAAGGCGCCGCTGAAAGCCAACCAGGGGCGCGGCATGGCCTGCGGCTTCTGGTTCAATTTCGGCGGCCAGACCTGCACCGACCTCAACATCGGCATGGACGGCTCGGTGTCGCTGGCCGTGGGCACGGTGGATGTCGGCGGTTCCCGCGCCTCGCTGTCGCTGGTGGCGGCGGAGGAGCTCGGCATAGACTACAGCAACGTCAAGGCGATCGTCGCCGACACGTCTTCGCTGGGCTATAACGACATGACCGACGGCAGCCGCGGCACCTTCTCCTCCTCGATGGCGACGATCTCGGCCGCGCGCAACGCGATCAAGATC
Organism: Mesorhizobium sp. B4-1-1; assembly: GCF_006439375.1. Taxonomy (NCBI): domain Bacteria; kingdom Pseudomonadati; phylum Pseudomonadota; class Alphaproteobacteria; order Hyphomicrobiales; family Phyllobacteriaceae; genus Mesorhizobium; species Mesorhizobium sp. B4-1-1. Next base: position 102,990 of record NZ_VFTH01000008.1, on the reverse strand, counting down.
CTGCGCGATCGCGCCGCGCAGATGTGGGATATCCCGGTCGACGACGTGGTCTGGGAAAAGGGCCACGCCATCGCCAAGGGCGAGAAATACGGCAATTTGTCGCCGCTGTCGCTGAAGGACATCGCGGCCAAGTCGGGCACGACCGGCGGCCCGATCGCCGGCCATAGCGAGCTCGTCGCCGACGGCGCCGGCGTCTCCTTCGCCACCCATATCTGCGACATCGAGGTCGACCCCGAGACGGGTGCTGCCAGGGTGATCCGCTACACGGTGGTGCAGGATGCCGGCAAGGCGGTGCACCCGACCTATGTCGAGGGCCAGTACCAGGGGGGTGCGGCGCAAGGCATCGGCTGGGCGCTCAACGAGGAGTATATCTACGGCAAGGACGGGCGGCTGCAGAACGCCGGCTTCCTCGACTACCGCATCCCGGTCTGCTCCGACCTGCCGATGATCGACACGCAGATCCTGGAGATCCCCAACCCCAACCACCCCTATGGCGTGCGCGGCGTGGGCGAAACCTCGATCGTGCCGCCGCTGGCGGCGATCGCCAACGCAGTGTCGAATGCCGTCGGCGTGCGCATGACCCACATCCCGATGTCGCCGCCGCGGATTCTGGCGGCGCTGGACGCGGAGCGGGAAGGCTGAGAGGCATCCAAGCTTGGGTGGGTGTGTTGAGATTCAGGTCAGGCCGAGCCGAGAATGATGGCTTCCGAGAACCGGAGCGGAGCGTACTTGAAGTACGTGAGCACCGGAAGCGCAGGAAGCCGTCGTTCGCAGGCCGGCCTCACCTGAATATCGACGCACCTTGAGGCGATAATGGTCGCCGTCACCCTCTGGGGCTCGCTCAGCGCCGTCGCCGGGGGCAAGGCCAAGCACGAGATCGAGGCCAAGGACATCAGGGAGCTGTTCCGCAAGCTGGCGGAACAGTATCCCGGGATCGAGCCGTGGATCGATCGCGGGATCGCGGTGGCGATCGATGGGGTGATTTATAGGGATACCTGGGGGAAGGAGCTGCCCGAGGGGGCGGAGATTTTTCTGCTGCCGAGGTTGGCTGGGGGATAGGCAAGTATCGGCGAAATGCTCACGCCTTGAGAATGATCGTAGCGATGAGGTGGTTCATGTTCGAACCCTTCGCCCAATATTTGAGCCGATGATTGCGGCTTGATGGATTCAACACACGAGAACCCACAGCCGATGCCCACCCTAGCCAATCGGATTGACCGTTTGCCAGGAGCTCATTGCGCAAATCCTGCAACCCAAAGCGGATATCTGCAACTTCAAGGATTTTCGCTTTAGTAATAGCGGTGGCGGAACGATGGTTGAATAATACTGAAATCAGCGCCGAGGCCTTCGACGACCCCATCAACTCGTCGACTAGAATTGCACAGAACCAGAACAACTGGCTCTCAGACATACTATCTAGCCTCTTCGCTAGGCTCAATATCATCTCAGCGAGCATCTCTTTGTCTTCAAACCCTGCACAGAAAGCGTGCACGTTCTTTGCAAGATGAGGATAGGTCTCGATTATGTAAGGCAACCGCTTTTCCAGCCGGTTTGTATAGCCGCGCATAATCGTGAGCAGGAGCTCTGCATCCTCCTCTTCAATATCTGGCTTGGCGAGAATTCCGTCGATATAGACCATCTCCTCGCTGCTTAGTGGCGATTTGATGAAAGCCTTTTTTATGATCTCGGCACCGTCATCGTCATAGCCAGTCGTGATGACTACACGACGGCGGCGCAGCAATTTCTTTTTCATCTGATCGATCGCGCTGTCGATCGACGTCTCCTTGTGATTGTCTATACGCGTTTTGTGCGAATTCAGCGATAGACCCTTGTTTCCAATAAGGCGTTGAATTGTCTGAAAGTCATCCTGGATAGCCTTCCCGTCGTTAGCAAATAGAACGATATCGTCCATGAAGCGGATGACCTGGTCTGATCTAAGGTCGTGAAACTCCTCCACAAAGCGGAGAAAGTCGTTGCCGATCATTTTGGTTGGGTAAAGACCCTGCGGCAAGCAGTCGACAGATCGGCCACCCGCTATCTCACGAAGCAGCTGCCCTAGGCCCTCGGCATCCTGTTGTGGAGCGTTGCGGTCGTGGAACCAAGAAACGACATCATGATGATAGAGACTGTTGAAATACGTCGCCACATCCATGCTGTGGGAATGCCCAAAGCGCGAGCCGTAATCGGCAAGACCTCCCTTGAAGCCCTTGTACGCCTGGGTTGCCGCGATCGGAACCCCGTTCTCAAACCTATAGCCATAATGAGTACGGTGCTTGGCGTGCGGTTTTCGAAAGAGAGCGCGATTTCGATAAACGACATCATAGAGATAATATTCCGCAACAACGTCAAGCTTCACCGTACGGCGTAGATATCCTTGTGGCTTTGAAACAAACACGCGCTTTTGTGGCGCAAAACTATAAGCGAGCTCCTTTTCGTCGAGGCACTTCCTGATGTAGCTTCGTATCTCAGCTTCGCCCAACTCAACCAACACACGATTTGTTGAGAGTGGAAAAAGTGTTTTTGGGAAATCTTCCAAGAAGAAGTCCCGCGTGCTGGAGATGGCAGGTGTAGCATCCACAGTCGAAGACTTATTTTCTCTTGATCTTTTCGCCTTCGCCTCCGGTCCAACTGGTGCTTCTGTGATCTGGACAGCTTGCGGTGCCTTTACAGGCTTCTGACCTTTCTCCGTTTTGCGCGCCATGCACCAACCCCAGATCCAATGTTAGCCGAAATAGCCAGCAGGCTCCGATCGCTACCTCGGCGATAGTCGCTCGGTGACTTAGCTGACAAGCCCAATATGGCGTGGCAGCAACACTTGGCTAAGCGACTATCTCTCATTCCAAATCTGTTTACACAGCAGGAGGCGCAAGCGCCACTGGAATTACTGTATTAATCGATCGATAGGGACTTCAAAAGCCATATGTTGAAATGTCTTTCCGGTTATTTTTGGGGGTAAGGCCCAGACACCGACAGAAGAGGTTGACGCAAGCTCTCGCGATTAGTTAGCATTTGAGTATCACGTGGGAGGACACTATGTCTGGGAGCAGCGGCGGTGGTGGTGGCGGTGATTGGCGACCCGTCTCAACGGCCCCTAAACCGACCGAAGGAAGTGCGGGCGGGGGTGGACCAGTAGGCCCAGATCCATGCGTCTTCACTGAGTCAACAAACCTTGCTTCGCCGAATATCGCCGTCGTTAGTACACTGACGGTCGGGTCGGTTTTAAGCGTGGTTCTTCAGAACAATCCACTTCGTGTGGTTGCCATGTCTGGTTCGGCACTTGCTGGGTCGATTACGTCCGCCCGGCTGGCCGATATCATCGAATGCATGCGCGCAGGGCGGCAATACCAAGCACGCGTCATACAAATAAATGGAGGTGCAGTTACGGTGGAAATTTATCCGGTATGACTGCGATCGATATCGTCGGAGGCATCTATAGGGAAAAGTGTGCCTTCCCCTATTGGGATCAAATATTTGGATCGGCGGGTCGCGCTGCGACGGCGCTCGCCGGCCTTGCCGTGCCGATCCGGCTCCACAGTGCTCTGTCTAAAGGTGAAGAGTTAACGGCCGAAGCATCGTTCGGCGCGGCAGGCGTTGATCTATTCCTCTCGCGCAGGAACGAACCGATAGAGTTCGAGTATTTACATAGTCTCGCGATACCACGAATTTCGCCGCAACCAATGATAAATTCCGTCAATATGCCAGCCGTTACGGGCGAGATCGTAGTCAAATTTGGAATGATGGAGGCAGATCCCCAGGTTGACGCCAATTACGGAATTTACGACCCCCAGTCGGCGTTGAATCCGTTGACATTCTCGAGTGCCAGGTCCCGGGCCAAGCATCTCGCCATTGTTGCCAATCGAGGCGAGGTATTGAAGATGACATATGCAAGTTCTGTCGATGACGCCGTTAGGCTGATCTTCGATATACAAAAAACCGAGGTCGTCATCGTAAAGGATGGTCTTAATGGAGCAACCGTCTATTCAGATGGCGTGAGCCAACCCATTCCGGCTTACAAAACCCGAAACGTATTCTCGATTGGTTCGGGAGATGTCTTCGTCGCCGCCTTCGCATATGCTTGGGCATATAAAAAGATGCAGGCAACTGCAGCTGCAAATTTTGCAAGTTTATCGACGGCGAACTATGTCGAGACCCGGACGCTTCCCATTGAACCTCCCAGCGATGAGACATCAACCAAGCGTGAAGTGGCACATCGAACCGGAGGGCGAATTTATTTAGCGGGCCCGTTCCGGGAAACCGGACAGCGTATGCTTATCGACGACGCGCGGTCACAGCTCCAAGCCCTTGGTATGGGAGTATTCAGTCCAGTCCATGACATCGGCCCAGGCGCGGCGGAAGTCGTCGTTAGGCAAGATTTGGCGGCCATTCAGCAGTGTGATGCCGTTTTCGCGATTCTGAACGGCGGCAGCCCGGGCACGGTCTTCGAAGTCGGCTACGCAAGCGCTTTGGGCAAACCAGTCTTCTGCGTCACGCAGAACATGAGGGAAGTCGATCTAAAATTGCCAAAGGGAGCTGGCGCCTTACTTCACGAAGATTATGTAAGTGCGCTTTTCCAGATTGCGTGGCGCTGATGCGGCGAGCCCTGTTGCTCTCCGGCGGAATGGATTCGACGTGCCTCGCATTCTGGCGGCGACCTGACTTGGCCATAACGATTGACTATGGTCACAAAGCTGCGGAGGGTGAGATTCGAGCAGCGACGGCGGTCTGTAAGCACCTCGGCATCGATCATCAATTGATTAGATGTGATCTTTCCGCATTGGGCAGTGGCGATCTTGCGGGAAAACCTGCCGATCCTAATGCACCTGCGAGCGAGTGGTGGCCCTACCGAAATCAAATGCTTGTCACGCTGGCAGCGATGGGCTGCATTCAACGCGGTATCTCCATAATCGAAATAGGCGCTCTGCGTACCGATGGTTTCCATGTTGATGGTCGGCGTGATTTCATCGAAGCTCTCAGCGCGGTGCTTTCAATGCAGGAGGGAGGGCTCAGGCTGGAAGCGCCTGCTGCCAACTATACAGCCGAAGAACTTGTCCGGGCATCGGGAGTTCCCATAGACATTCTTGCTTGGTCGCATTCGTGCCATGTCAGCGACTACGCCTGTGGTTACTGTAGGGGCTGCCGAAAACACTATGAGACGATGGAGGCAATCGGCATTGACCCTTATTGATCCGCGCCCGAACGTTGGATTCATCCCTTGCGGTGACGCAATTAGATGGCTGAACCCTCGCATCATGGACCTCGATGTGGGTTCGCGTTCGTTCGAGCAACGATCACTTGCGAGCGTTTTCCGATCACGTCGTTCCACTAGAATTTTCTCCGAGGCTCCTATTGAAGAGGTCGCGTCCGTTATTCGAGAAACGCTGCGCATCCACTTCGTTGGGGAGGGTACGAGCCACGGGCGAAAGCTAAAAGCGGTGGTCTCGGCGGGTGCGTTGCACCCCGTGAAAGCCATATTGCTTGACCGAGCCGCCGGCGCGATCGCCTACGACGATTTTGCTGATTGCTTTCTTGCAGTTGGAGTGCGGGACAATCAACATTTGGATGCATTTTTGGAGAACTGCCGGAAAGTCCTACCCCAGGCCAATGGTCACTGGGTGGCGCTAATTGCAGATAGCAGTGATCTATCCCGCCTTTACTCCCACTATCAATCACTTCTTTGGCGAGACGCAGGCGCGGTCATCCAAGCAATGGCACTGGTCGCAGAAGCTCGTGACTTGGCCTTCTGCCCACTTGGCATTCTTGGCCAGCAGGTTGTCGATGCGCTTTTGCCTGGTAACAGCAGAATCGTCCCCGTTGGGGTGGCTGCGATTGGAAAGCCCAGCTTAGATCAGATTCCCAGCTGAAGCTGGCCCGTCCACTTCTCAAGCCCCGCAGTGCGCGCTGTTGGGCCGATCCGACGCATGAAATCCCACATGACAGCGTCTAAGACGCTCGCCCGTACCTTAATCGCTTGAGCAAAACCTAAAAACAAATCTTCCAGCCGAAAATAGTCTTTCAAAGGACTCATCTTCTGGTTGAACAAATTCATCATAACGCAAGCGCGATGAAGATGGATATCAATAATCGCCACATCATCAGAATTTAGGTGGTTTCTCACGATCCAGGAAGCTGTCTTCGGGCCTATGCCAGGAAGTACAAGCAAACTGTTTCTTAGTTCCCTCGCGGAAAGGTCGGTTTCAAGGTCTTTTGCCAAAGCGAGCGCCCTGTATAAATAGGAAGCCTTCTGTCCGACAAACCTGTAGCGCCGCTCTCGTCCGGCCACCTCAAACGGCCGAGAGAGTTGATCCAATATGCCTTGTTCTGTCGCCGACCCATCAAGCAATCCATGCTGTCTCAGGCGTTCGAACGCGATTATTCCCATTTCTGCAGGAATGCCGTAACCACCTAACAAGCAGACAGCAATCTCCTCAAGTAAGTCTCGTCCGAGTCGATGTTCGACATAGCGGTTTCGCCGAATCTGCGCCTCCGACTGGTACTTCCAGAATGACGGTGTGAAAAGCTCGTCAGGTGAACCCCACGTGACTCCTGGCACCACATCCTGAAAGCGTCCGGGCAGATGGAGTTCCTCAATTTGCCCATCGATATTTATCCAAAGTCGCTGCATGTCACCCTCGTGCCTTGCAACTCCAAAGCGCTCAAGAAACACAATTCGTCTAGTAGTGCGTGCTGCCTTATCCAGACAATCCTCATAATCCTCCTTCAGGCTTGCGCGAACCTGCCGCGGCCGCCCGTCCCCCTCACGCCCCCAGCGTCGGCTCGGTGTTCACCTCCAGCGCCTCTTCCGCCTCGTCCTCCTCGCCCAGCACTTCCCCATGCACACCGAGCGCGCGGCCGATCCAGATCGGGTCGATCAGGTGGTCGCGCTTGGGGTTGGTGGTGTTGGGGTGGATGAGGATGCTCAGGCCGCCGTGGTTCAGCATCAGCCAGGGGACCAGCGTGGCGAAGATTTCGGTGGCAAAGGAGACCTGGTACATGGCCTCAGCGTGCGGGCCGACCGGCTCGTCGCGCCAGTTGCCGAGGCGTACGCGAAAACGCTCGCCGATGCGCTGGCGCAGCCATTCGGCCTGCCGGCGCTGCGCCGCATCGCCATAGTAGATATGGGCGTGGTAGCTGGCGATCTCCGCAAGCGGTCTCGGATCCTGCGGCCTGGCTTCGTTCATCGCGATGCTCCCCTCCCTGATGGTTCCAGTCTGTCGTGCGCACAGAACTCTAGGCGGTTCTTCGTTGCCTGGAAACGGCGAGCCGCTCTACAGACTGTTTAGCACCGGCGCGTTTGGCGCGTGATCGCAGAAGCCGGCGCTGGCCCCCACTCCGTCTCGGCGCTGCGCGCCGAGCCACCTCTACCCCACTTTGTCTACGCTATGCACACATCTTCTGTGACTGGCGCGACTGATCAGGCCGAGGCTTGATTGCCATGTGGTTTCCCCAATCCGTCGCCGCTTCGCAGCGCCACCTTTCCCCCCTCCGGAGGGAAAGGAAGGGAGCGCTGCTGGACGAGCGTTGACGGCAAAAAGCTTGGCACGCCTTCCTCTACCCCGTCGATCGGGGGAGAGGTGGCTCGGCGAAGCCGAGACGGAGTGGGGGTCGACCAGCGCTGCATAAGACAATGCATGCGCCAAGCTGCCATGCACGCTATCGCCAAAGGCCAGCCGCGTGGAATGTGTGCATGCCGTAGCCCATTTCATGGGGGCGAGGAACGCTAACCGCCAAGGCCGCGACCTCGGCCGGCTTTCTTGCCGCTCAGCCGCTCGACCGCGTCGACGATCAGGTCGCAGAATTTTTGATGGTCGAGCTTCATCGCCACGCTGTGGCGGAAGTTCACCTGCTCGCTCGCCGTGCCGCCGAAATGGCGCATGCCGCCCATCTTCTCGAAATTGCAGACCGTCATGCCCCTGGCCCAGCGTCCGGCGGTCTCGACGCGGATGTCGGCCTTCTCGGTGGTGAAGACGCTTGCGTCGATCATGGCCGCCACGCAGCAGGCGTCGTGCACGGCGGGATATTCGATCTGCAGGAGGCCGCCATGCGTGGTGGCGATGAATTCCCAGATATCGAGGATGAATTTGGCGATCGGGCCGCCAACGGCGCGCACCCTGTCCTGCAGCTCAGGGGTGGCCAAGGCCTGGTGCGTGAGATCGAGCCCCACGATGGTGACGTCCCAGGCGGCGCGGAACACCACGTCGGCGGCTTCCGCGTCGGCGTAGACGTTGAACTCGGCCGCGGGCGTGATGTTGCCGCGCGTGAAGCTGCCGCCCATCGCCACGACCTTCTTCACCCGGCCGACGATGCGCGGGTCCTTGCGGGCCGCGAGCGCGAGGTTGGTGTAGGGACCGACCGGCACCAGCGTGACGGTCTTCGGCTCATGCGCCATGACGGTGTCGATGATGAAGTCGACGGCATGCCGCCTGTCGAGATCGAACGAGGCCGGCGGCAGCTCGGGGCCGTCGAGCCCGGTCTCGCCATGGATCTCGATCGCCAGCACCTGATCGCCGACCAAAGGGCCGGGCGAGCCCTTCGCCACCGGCACCTCGATGCCATAGGCCGTGCAGGTGGCCAGCGCGTTGCGCGTGGTGTTCTCGACATTGTGGTTGCCCGAAACCGTGGTGATGCCGAGCAGGTCGATGTTCGGGTTGCCGGCCGCAAGCAGGATGGCGATGGCGTCGTCGTGCCCCGGGTCGCAATCCAGGATGATCTTTTCCATGGGTGGCGTCCTCCTCCTGTCGGCCGGTTGGTGCGATTACAGATCAGGCAGCAGGTAAGAGGCAGTAGGCAGTAGGGAAAGGCGACACATACTGCCTACTGCCTACTGCCTACTGCCTACTGCCTACTGCCTACTGCCTACTGCCTACTGCCTACTGCATCAGAAGCGCCTTCGGTTGAGCGGCCGCTTTGTCGCGAAGCGGACCAGATTGTCGAGCGTGCGCGGCACCGGCGCATCCCCGATCGCCTCGATGGCGCCTTTGTGCCCGGCTTCCTGCCGAAAACGCCTCGCCCACTCCTCGGTGACGTCGTCGCGCTGGATCCTGAGTTGAGAGACCGGCACCGTGGCAGGGGCCGGAACGCCGAGCAATTCGGCGACGGCGTCGAGATAGGGTTGCGGGTCCGCCAGCAGATCCTCGTAGACGAAACGGCGATAGGGCAGTTCCGAAAGGTTAAGATAGGCCCGCCAGAATGCGTAACTCTGCTCGATCTGGAAGAAAGCCTGGCTGATGCCGGCAAAGCTGTATGGAACGACGGAGCCGGCGTCCTGCTCCCGGCTCGTCCACAGCCGCGAAACGCTGGCGCGGTAGAAGGAAATCGCCTGCCTGAGCCGGTCGCGGCGTTCAAGCAGGATGAAACCCAGATCCTTGTCCTGGCGGACCTCCAAAAGGAAATCCTTGCCGCATTTTTCCTTCGACCAGATCAGGTGGCGTGGAAACACCTTGACGGCGAAGCGGCCGTTTTCGGTCGAGGATTTGCGCATGACCGCTTCCTCGAGCGCAGCATAGGCGCGCGGCTCGGAACCCAGATAGGCCGATTTGAGCCATTCAGCGGAACGGCCCATGACGCCTGTGGCATTCGTAAGGCTTCCCAGCCAATTCGAGCCGCTTCTTCCCTCGGTTAAAACCGCGACGCCTTTCAAAATGATCCCCTTTAGAAATGCTTTCCAATAAAGCGGCAAAAACGCCAGGGCTCAATGCCTCATTGCCGCCGCCGCACTTGTTCCATTGTGCCAGCACCCTCACCGCCCCGCTCCGCCGCTGGCGCCGCTGCCCCACAGCGCGCGCTGCAGCAGGCCCCGCGCGCGCTTCTTCGGCGCGAGCTCGACGTCGCTGACCAGCCGCGCCCCGCCCTGGCGCCGTTCCAGCGTGATCTTTCGCGTGTGGAACGCTTCCAGCTCGGCGCGGTGCGCCACGCTGATGATGGTGACCTGGGGCAGCACCTTGATCACCGTCTGCATCATCTTGTCCTGGCTCTTCTCGTCCAGCGCCGAGGTCGCTTCGTCGAGCACCACGATATCCGGCGCGTGCAGCAGCAGGCGGGCGAAAGCCAGACGCTGCTTCTCGCCGCCCGACAGCGTCTGGTCCCAGGGCGCCTCCTCCTCCAGCCGGTCCTTCAGATAGCCGAGGCCGACCTTGTCGAGGGCCGCATTGATCTCTTTCGTCTTCCAGTTGTCGGCGGCGGCGGGATAGGCGGTGGCGCGGCGCAGCGTGCCGGACGGGATGTAGGGGCGCTGCGGCAGCATGAACAGCCGCTTGCCCGGGTGGAAATCGACGCTGCCGCTGCCCCATGGCCAGAGGCCCGCAATGGCGCGCACCAGCGTCGACTTGCCCGAGCCGGATTCGCCCGAGACCAGCACGCGCTCGCCGGGCTCGATCATCACCTCGGTTTCCTTGACCACGGCGGTGCCGTCGTCGAGCGTCACGGAAAGATCGTTGAGGCTGAGCATCGCCCCGTCTTCGGTCTCGCCGCGCTGGATGCGGCCGAGCGTGTCGTTCTCTTCGGCGCGCTCCAGCCCGTCCAGCGACATCATCAGCGAGGCGATGCGGTGGGCCGACGCGTTCCAGTCGGCCAGGCGCGGATAATTGTCGACCAGCCAGCCGAAGGCGCCCTGCACGATGGCGAAGGCGGAGGCCGCCTGCATCACCTGGCCCAGCGACATCGAGCCGTCGAGGAATTTCGGCGCGCACAGAAGCACCGGCACCACCGGCGCGAACAGGCTGGAGCCTTGCGAGACCAGTGCCGTGCGCATGTGCTGGCCGGTGAGCCGCGCCCAGCGGCCGAGCACGCCGGCGAAGGTGCGGTCGATGCCGGCGTTCTCCTCCTCCTCGCCGCCGAGCAGCGCGATGCTCTCGCCGTTTTCGCGCACGCGCGTCAGCACGTAGCGGAACTCGGCCTCGGCCTGGTTCTTGTCCTCGGAAAGCTGGACGAAGCGGCGGCCGATGGCGAACATCGAGGTCGAGGTGATCGCCGCGTAGATGACCGCGGTGACGACGAGGAAGCCGGGCACGGTGAAGGTGGAGCCGCCCAGCGAAAAGCTCAGCGCGCCGCCGATCGTCCACAGCACCACGATGAAGGTCGAGGCCGACAGGAAGGCGTTGAGGACGCCGGCGATGAAATCGACCGGCGATTCGGTGGCGATGCGCAGATCCTCGGTCAGGCGGGCCTCGGGGTTGGCATGGTCGCCCTTGACGAGGTTGAGCTGGTAGTAGCGGCCGCTGGCCAGCCAGCGCTGGATGACGGCCGTGGTCAGCCAGGAGCGCCAGCGCCGCTGCATGGTCATGCGCAGGTAGACTTGCGCGACCACCAGGCTGATGCTGCCGGCGACCAGCGGCAGGAAGATGCCGCTCAGCCAATAGACGGTGTGGGCGTCGCGCTGCTCGATGGCGTCGAAGATCGCGCGGTTCCAGCGATTGATGCCGTATTGGAACCCGACATTGACGCAGATCAGCGTGAGCAGTCCGATCGTCAGGGGCCAGGCGAGCCTGTCGCCGTGCAAACCCCAATAGCCGCGACCGCTGATCCAGAAGCGCCGCAAAAGGTATTTCTTGCGCGCCCGCTCGGCTTCCTCCGGCGAAAGCGCGGGACCCGGCTCGGCGGCCTCCGGCGGCGGCGACCCGGCGTGGCCGATGGCTTCCGGTGCTGCTTCGGCGGGCGCCTTTTGCCCAGGCGGGTTGTCGCCGGCCTGTGGCTTGCGTTGCCGGACTTCGTCGTCCTTCAGCCGGTCTTCTTGAAGTCTGTCTTGCCGCGCCTTCTGCGCGCGCGGCTTCGCGGCGCCACGCGGTTTCGACTGGCGCGGCTTGTCCTGGCGCAGCGGCGCCGAACGCGGCTTGCTTGCACCGCGCTGCGTGGCGCTGTCGGCCGGTTTCGGTTTGTGCTTGGCCGGGGGCATCGCGCGACAACGGCCCAAAAATCAAAAGGTTTCATGCGGGCCGCCCACGCCAATCGCCGAGGGCGCTCCCCCTCTCCGTCTCGGCTTCGCCGAGCCACCCCGCCTTTGGCGGGGCGAGGAACCGCATGCATTGTCTAATGTAGCGCTGGTCGACCCCCACTCCGTCTCGGCTTCGCCGAGCCACCTCTCCCCCGATCGACGGGGTAGAGGAAAGGCGCCAAGCTTTTTGCCGCGCTCGTCCAGCAAGGCTCCCTTCCTTTCCCTCCGGAGGGGGAAGGTGGCGCTGCGAAGCAGCGACGGATTGGGGGAACCACGTGGCAATCAAGCCTCGGCCGATCAGTCACGCCCGTCACACCCCCGGAGCGCTCCGCCGCTCCGAGTGCCGCGCCTCACGGCAACCCTACCCTTTCGAGGCTGCTTGCCTGCTGGGTCACGGGCGAGCGACCCATCACGCGGCGTTGCCGCTGCGAGGATTGCGCAACGGCTCGAAAATAACCTCAGCGGCAGCGGCGTCGAAGGCCAGCGCGTCGCGCATCGGCAATGCGGCCGAAAACAGATAGCCCTGCGCGATCATGCAGCCCAGCGAGCGCAGGATCATGCGGTCGGCGTCGGTCTCGACGCCCTCGGCCATCACCTCGATCCCCAGCGTCCGGCCAAGGCCGATGACCGCCTCGACGAGCGCCTGGTCTTCGACGGATTTCGCCAGGTCGCGGACGAAATCCTTGTCGATCTTGATCTTGCGGATGCGGCTGTCCTTCAGCGACACCAGGGTCGAGAAGCCGGTGCCGAAATCGTCGAGCACGATCGATATGCCGGCATCCGCCAGGCGCCCGACCTTTTCGTCGACCCGGTCGCGATCGACCGGCGCCTCTTCGGTGATCTCGATCTCGAGCATCGCGGCGGGCACATTGTTCGCCCGCAGGCCGGTAAGGATCATGTCGTCGACATTGCCGGCCTCGAGCTCGCGCGGCGAAAGGTTCATCGCGACCCGAACATCGCCGCGCCCCTGCTTCACGAGTTCGCCGATCATGCCGCAGCAGTTGAGGAACACCGTCTCGGTAAGAAGCGAAAGCAGGCCGGTTTCGCGCGCGGCGGTAACGATCTCGGGCGGCGAGATAGCGCCATGGACGTCATGATGCCAGCGCAGCAGCGCCTCGAAGCCGACGACCGCGCTGCTGTCGAGCCGCACCAGCGGCTGGAACCAGGAGCAGAGCCGGCCTGCCTCGATCGCGCCGCGCAGGTCGCGCTCGATGCGGTTCTTGCGTTCCAGCGCGGCGTCGAGCCCCGCGTCGAACAGGCAATATTCGTTCCTGCCGCCGCGCTTGGCCGCGTAGAGCGCGAAATCGGCCTTGAGCAGCATTTCCGTCAGGCGCGGCTTTTCCGCCTGATAGATGCCGATCGAGGCGCCGACGCGCACCGAATTCAGCTCCGGATCCGGATTGGCGATGGCCGCGATGATGACCGACGCAAGCTCGCCGGCCTGCTGCGGACACCTGTCGGCGGAGAAAAGCAGCACGAACTCGTCGCCGCCGATGCGCGCGATCGTAGCGCCCCGCGGGGCGTGGTCCTCGATCCGGCGCGCCACCTTGACCAAAAGATCGTCGCCAATGTTGTGGCCATAGGTGTCGTTGACGGATTTGAAGCCATCGAGGTCGATCAGCATGGCGACGAACGGGCCGTCGGAAAGACCGAGCTTGGCGATCGCCTGCTCCAGCCCGTAGCGGTTGAGAAGGTTGGTCAGGGGGTCCCGCCTGGAATTGCGCTCCATCTCGGCGGCGAATTCGCGCGCCTCGTATTTGAGGCGGCTGGTCTCACGGAAACGGGACTGTCCGAGCAGCGCGCTCCTGATCATGCCGCCGAGGAAAAGCAGGATCGTGAAGGCGAGCACGCCATTTTCGACGCCGCCTTGCGCGAACACGCAGCCGGCGGCGGTGAGAAGCGGCAGCACGATGAAGTTGATCGAAGCCGGCGCGTAGGAGGTTCCATAAGTGACCGAACCGGCCGAGGTGCCGGCAAGCACGATCAGATAGAGCGGCGCCTGCGGCGTGGTGTATCCGTCGCTGAGCAGCGCCAGGAAAGACCAGGCGACGCCCGAGGCGAGCGCCAGCACGCCATAGAGGGAAAGCCGCGCGCCCACCGCCTCGGGCCTGTCGTCGGCAGCATCCGACTGAGCCACGGCAAGCACCACACGCGCGCCATTGATCAAGGCGATCGCGATAAACCACAGCACCGCGGCAAGGCCGCCGCCCGACAAAAGCTGCACCGCCAGGATCAAGGCCGAGAGCACCGTGCCTATGGGCATCGAGATGAAGACGCACTTGCTCAGATCCGCAAGCTGGTCGCGCAGGATGCCTGCTTCCACGGCTTCGCTGTGTCCCTCGGAGGAGAGACCTGCAAGCAGCCGCTCATCATGCCCTGTCATGGCCATAGTGGTTAGGCGAGCGGAATGAAAATCGTGTTAAGGATTTCAGCGGTTTACGGTGCATTTCTCGATCAGGGGCCGGCGCGGCAGCCGGAAGCCCGGGCGCCGCCAGGCGTCCGGGCTGTTCGCAAGGATAAAGCGGTTTCAGTTTTTCGCGGCGGCGGCCTTTTCGATAAGGTCGGCGACGGCCTTGGGGTTGGAGACGTAGACGGCGTGGCTGCCGGCCACTTCCACCGTCGTCGCCTTGGCGCGGCTGGCCATCTGGCGCTGTGCCGGCGGCGGGATCATGTGGTCGTCGGTGGCGACGAGGTACCATGACGGCTTCACCTTCCAGGCCGGCTGGGTGACCTTGCCTTCGAGCGCCGCCACACCCCACGGAACCTGCGAGTCGGCCATGAAGGACGCGAGTTCGGGCTTGACGTCGGCGGCGAAGGAGGCGGCGAACTTCGCCTTGTCCAGCATCAGGAAGCCGTCGACGGGCGGCAGGATCGGGGGCACCGGAGCGCCAGCAGGCGGGTTGGCGATCAGCGAGGAGACCGACTCGCCGGCGTCCGGCGCGAAAGCCGCGATGTAGACGACGCTCTTGACCTTGGGATCGGTGCCGGCTTCCGAGACCACGACGCCGCCATAGGAATGGCCGACCAGGATGACGTCGCCCTTGGCTGCGGCGATGGCGCGCTTGGTGACCGCGACGTCGTCGGCGAGCGATGTGGTCGGGTTCTGGACGATGGTGACGTCGTAGCCGTCCTTCTTAAGTATCTTGTAGACGCCGTCCCAACCGGAACCGTCGACGAAGCCGCCATGCACGAGGACGACGGATTTCGCAGGCTGGGCATTTGCCGTTCCGGCGGCGGCGACGCCGAGGGCCAGGGCGGCGGAAGCGATGATTGCAGCGGTAGACATTTTGAGTTCTCCTGTTCAAAAGCGTTGTTTGCGTTGCTTGCAGGAGGACTATGCGACGGAGCGGTCGGGTTCGCTTTCAGGCCGCCTTCAGGATCTCTTGATTTTCCCTTGAGATCGCTTTGATTTTGCGCCCAACAGCCGGCTAGACTATCGGAGCCGGCGTTTTTCCGGCGGGTGGAGCAGGCATTGCCATATCATTTCGAGGATTTCGTTCTGGACGGGGACAGGCGCGAGCTGCGCCGCGGCAACGACCTGATCCCCGTCGAGCCACAGGTGTTCGATCTTTTGCAGCACCTCATCCGCAACCGCGACCGGGTGGTGAGCAAGGACGATCTGGTCGACGTCGTATGGCAGGGGCGCATCGTCTCCGACGCCACCTTGGCCAGCCGCGTCAACGCCGCCCGCGGCGCGCTTGGCGACAATGGCGAGGACCAGCGGCTGATCCGCACCATCCTGCGCCGGGGTCTGCGCTTCGTCGGCACGGTGCGCGAGGACGGCGCGCAGGGCACCGCCACGGCGGAGCAAGCTGCCCCCCGCCCCGAAATTCCCGCCCGTCCCTCGATTGCCGTGCTGCCCTTCCAGAACATGAGCGGCGATCCGGAGCAGGATTATTTCGCCGACGGCATGGTCGAGGACATCATCACCGGCCTGTCGCGCATCCGCTGGCTGTTCGTGATCGCTCGGAATTCGAGCTTCACCTACAAAGGCCGCGCTGTCGACGTGAAGCAGGTCGGGCGCGAGCTCGGGGTGCGCTATGTGCTGGAAGGCTCGGTGCGCAAGATGGGCAACCGAGTGCGCATCACCGGCCAGTTAATCGACGCGGAGGACGGCAGCCACCTTTGGGCCGAGCGCTACGACCGCGACCTCACCGACGTGTTCGCGCTGCAGGACGAGATCACCATCGCCGTGGTGGCGGCGATCGAGCCCAATCTGCGCCGCGCCGAGATCGAGCGCGTCAGGCGCAAGCGGCCCGATAGCCTCGACGCTTACGATCTCTTCCTGCGCGCGCTGCCCGATGTCTACACCTTCATGCCGCAGGGCGCCGCCAAAGGGCTGCCGCTGCTCGCCCAGGCCTTGGCCATCGAGCCCGATTACGCGCTGGCGCACGGCTTCGCCGCCTGGGCGCATCAGACCTTGTTCATACGCGGCGGCTTCCAGGCCGAGCACCGCGACAAGGCGACCCGCCACGCCCATGCGGCGATCGAGCATGGCTCAGGCGACGCGATGGCGCTGGCGCTGGCCGGCTTCACCATCGGCATGGTCGAGCATGATCGCAAGCTCGCCGACGAGGCGTTCTCGCAAGCGCTTTCGCTCAGCGCCTCCTGCGCCTTCGTCTATGCTTTCGGCTGCGTTTCGGTAGCCTATGGCGGCGACGCGCGGCGAGCCATCGACTGGGGCCAGCAGGCGCTACGACTGTCGCCGCTGGACGCCATGAACTGCGTGCCGCAAGGCATTATCGGCTTCGGCAATTTCCTGGCCGGCCAGCACGAGCAGGCGGTCGCCGCGGGCCGGCGCGCGGTGGAGATGACACCTGGCTTCAGCGTCCTGCACGGCTGGTTGGCGGCGCCGCTGGCAAGGCTCGGACGCATCGAGGAGGCCAGGGCCGCAGGCGCGCGGCTGACGGCCCTCGACCCGCATTTCACCATCGGTGGCTGGTCGAAGGCGGTGGGCTTCGCGCCGGAGATCGTCGACGAGGTGACCGGCGCGCTGCGGCTGGCCGGATTGCCGGAATAGGCGATCAGGATGGAAGAACCCGGCCCGACCGAGCTCAGGCTGATGCAAGGCCTCGCCCAGGACGTGACGGCGCTGCGGCCGGAACTGCTCAACGGGGATGCGACAATCGGCGAGTTGGCCTGGGTCTGGGCCAAGGATTTCGATGCGCTCGCCCCCTTCTGGCGGCACCGGCTGTGGTTCGTGGATGGGCGGTTGGTGGCATGGGGATGGGCCTGCCTGCACCATCGGGTGCCGCGCGGCGACGGCACGGTGCACGAGATCGAGACCGCCAACCTGACCTGGCAGACGCATCCGGACCGCGCCGCGCTGCTTGGGGAAATCCTCGACTGGTACGATGACGTCGCCGGCGGTGTCGACCAGTTGCTGACAGTGCAATCCGCCGACATCGAGGCGCAGCGGATCGTCGCCGCGCATGGCTACGCCTTCGACGCGGAAGCCGGCGCGGATAACGGGTCCTGGGCGCAGTTCAACACGCGGGAATTGACCGACCTGCCCGATCCGGCGCTGCCCGAAGGCTTCCGTTTCCTCAACGCGAACGACGTTTCGGCGGCCGATGCGGTAGAGGCGCATCGCCAGGCCTGGCATAAGTCGCGCTTCAACGAGGCGGCGTTGGAGCGGGTGCGGCGGACGTGGCCGTACCGGGGCGACCTGCATGTGCTCATCGCCGCGCCCGACGGCACGCTGGCCGCCACCGCGATCATCTGGCTGGACGAGACGACGCGGACCGCCGAATTCGAACCTGTCGGCACGCATCGCGTTTTTCGCCGGCGCGGACTGGGCACCGCCTTGCAATTGCACGGCATGCGGCTGGCGAAAGCCGCGGGCGCCACGCGCATGTTGATCGCCTGCCGCGGCGCGCCGGCGGATCCGGCCGCCCGGAACATGTATTACGGCGTCGGCTTTCGCCCGATCAGTCGCGACCTGCCGCAGGTGAAGGCGGTCAGATAGCGGCATTGATTTTGCGAAAGCCGATGGACCATCGGAATTGATCGGCATGGCACGGCGCGAGAAAAACCCTATCGTGTTTGTGTGACCGGCAAGCCAATCGGAGCCCCAACCCATGACCCTCACCAATCGAGACATCGTCGAGCTGACCGAATGGCGGCGCAAGCTACATCGGCAGCCGGAAATCTCGAACGAGGAGCAGAAGACGGCGAGCGAGGTCGTTGCCTTCCTCGCCGATACGGGACCGGACAAAGTGCTGACGGGGCTCGGCGGCCACGGCGTGGCGGCGGTCTACGACAGCGGGCAGGCCGGGCCGACGGTGCTGTTCCGGTCGGAGCTCGACGCGCTGCCGATCGAGGAGCTTTCGGGCGTCGCGCATAGCTCGCAGGTGCCAGGCAAGTCGCATATGTGCGGGCATGACGGGCACACCGCGATCCTGGCGGCGCTCGGCCGCCAGTTCGGACGCGAAAGGCCGGCGCGAGGCCGCGTAGTCCTGATGTTCCAGCCGGCCGAGGAAACCGGCAACGGCGCGGCCGGCGTTGTCGCCGATCCGCGCTTCGGCGAGATTCAGCCTGATTTCGCGTTTTCGCTGCATAATCTGCCGGGCGTGCCGTTCGGCGAGGCGCGGCTGAAGGCCGGCACCGTCAACTGCGCCTCGCGCGGCATGCGCATCGTGCTCGAGGGCAAGACCGCGCATTCCTCGATGCCGGAAACCGGCACCTCGCCGATGCCGGCGGTGAGCGAGCTGATGCCGGCGCTCCCAGTGCTCGGGAGCGGGACCTTCGCTGATGAGGATTTCGGCATGGTGACCGTCACCCATTGCGTGATGGGCGAAGCCGTGTTCGGCATCGCGCCCGGCTACGCGGAAGTGTGGGCGACGCTGCGCACGCGCCGCGACGAGCGTATGGCCGAACAGGTCGCCGCCGCGGAAGCGCTTGCGGCAAAAATCGCCGCCAGGCACAGCCTTGCCGTGCGCTTCGACTATCATGAAATCTTCGTTGC
This sequence comes from Mesorhizobium sp. B4-1-1, assembly GCF_006439375.1. Taxonomy (NCBI): domain Bacteria; kingdom Pseudomonadati; phylum Pseudomonadota; class Alphaproteobacteria; order Hyphomicrobiales; family Phyllobacteriaceae; genus Mesorhizobium; species Mesorhizobium sp. B4-1-1. The sequence goes on along the minus strand of NZ_VFTH01000008.1, from coordinate 84,097 downwards.
CAGCGTCAACGCGCCGGACGCGGTGGAGCATCTCAACCGCGCGCTCGACGAGGAAGGCGTTTTACGCAGCGAGGCGGCGCTGCCGATGCGCGCCTCGGAGGACTTCGGCATTTTCGGCCATAATGCCAGGTCGGCGATGTTCTTCCTCGGCGCCGGCGAACGCACCCCCTCGCTGCATAATCCCGACTATGATTTCCCCGACGACCTCATCCCGATCGGCTCGCGCATCTTCATGCGCACGGCGCGCAACCTTTTGGGCTGAGCGGCGCGCCAAAGATGGCCTGCCCGATCGACGTCAATCACCATGCCATTTAGTGCTGGCTCCGCCGCCGATTTCTTCGCCCGCGACGCGGTTGTCGTGGCACGCGCGCTGATCGGCGCGAGGATTGAGCTCAGTGGCGTCGGCGGCATCGTCGTCGAGACAGAGGCGTACCGGCCCGACGACCCCGCCTCGCACAGCTTTCGCGGCCGCACGCCGCGCAACGCGCCGATGTATGGCGCGCCCGGCTCCGCTTACGTGTACCGCTCCTACGGACTGCATTGGTGCCTGAACGCGGTGTGCCTGCCGGGCAGCGCGGTGCTGATCCGAGCAATCCAACCGCAGTCCGGTATCGCCGCCATGCGCGCGCGGCGCGGAATGGACGACGAGCGGCTGCTCTGCTCAGGCCCCGGCAAGCTTTGCCAGGCGCTGGGCATCGACAGCTCGCACAACCGGCTGCCGCTGACCGCGCCACCTTTCGAATTCGCCCGTTCCGAAGCCGACCCGGCCGCGATCCTCGCGGGTCGCCGGATCGGCCTCACCAAGGGCGTGGAAGCCGAGTGGCGCTTTGGCCTCGGCGGATCGGCTTATCTCAGCCGCAGGTTCTAAACTTCCCTGCTGTCGAAAATGAACATCTGGACGCCCGACTCGTCAGGTGCGTAAAGCCGGCGATCAGCGCCCGCCGCTTTTCCTTCCGGGCTCGCGAAACCCTTCTTCATGGCGTCGAGATCGTCGAAATGCAGCACCCCGATCAGGTAGATGTCGGATGGGCCGGCCAGCACCGTGATAGGTCCCCGGCTGACCTCGTATTTCCTGAGACCCGGAATTTTCTTGGCAAGCGGTATGTGCGTCTCGAAATAATGCTTGTCGAACGCCTGCGCGTCCGCCGGCTGCTTGTAGATGACGATCATTCCAGCCATTGCGGTTCTCCTTTTTGCGTGGACGAACCAAGGACGAAATGGCGGGCGGAAATGGAACGGGGCGTTGAAAAGAATCCGGGAACCGGGCTCGAAGTGCGACGATGCGGCTCTCGGTCCTTCCATCCGCTTTCGAAACCATCTCGCTTGTGCGAAGACGCGTTCCGTGTAGTCTTCGCCCTAAATTAGCAGAGACTCAAACGATGAAAATTGCGGTCATCGTCGCGCTGAGCGCGGCAGCGGCTGGGTGCGTATCCTCCCCAGTCGACTATGGCGCCTCGCTTCCCCAGCAGGATCCGAAATGGGCTTCGCCGGAATGCCAGCAGGCCCGCAAAGCGGCCTCGGATTACGCCACCCGCGAGAAGCAGAACCCCGGCTGGGGCTTCGGCGTGCTGGTTGGCCCCTACAGCATGGGGCTCGTCGCGGCCGCCAAGGAGCACGAGCAGCAGCAGCGACGGCTGCTCGCCCGCCAGATACATCTGCAGTGCTCGAGCCAGCCGCTGCCGAAGGAACTGGATTTCGATCCGTCGACCTACGCGCCGAAGAAGACGCATTATCCGTAGGCGGTGGGCCGCGGCCCGGTTTCTACCGCGGCCGCTCCGCCGCGCCCTCCCCGTCGAACGCGTAGGTGAGGATCGCCACGCCCGTCGCGGTCGATACCAGGTCCGACAGCTTCGGCGCCGACGGCGTCTGCCCCGGCTCAAAAAGGCGCGAGCCTTCCCCCAGCACCAGCGGGTGGACCATCAGCACCAGCTCATCGATCAGCCCGTGCCGCATCAGCGCGCGCAGCAGCTTGCCGCTGCCGAACATGACCAGCGTCTTGTCGTGGCCTTGCTTAAGCGCGCGCACGGCCTCCCCGGCATCGCCGGCAAGCAGCGTCGAATTCTCCCAGCGCGGTTCGTAGCCGGCGTCATGCGAGGCGACGAATTTCTGCGCGCCGGTCAGCGCCCTGGTCATCGGACTGGCTGGCTGGCGGACAGCCCAGGCTTCGTGAAGATCCTCATAGGTCGTCCGGCCGGCGAGCAGCGACCAGCCGCCGGCCATGGCGCGTCCGATGACCTCCTGCATCTGCGGGTCGCTGCCCGGAATGCCCCAGCCGCCATGCGCAAAACTGTTGCGCGTGTCTTCATCAGCGCGCGCCGGCGCCTGGAAAACACCGTCCAGCGTCAGATGCTCGATGGCGACGATCCTTGCCATTTCAGCCTTCGCTCCATGCTTTCAGCAGCGGCCCGTCGCCGCCATGGACCGGATCCTTGTCCGGCCGGCCGACAGCCGGGATGGTGCGCAGCGCCTCGGCGTGCTGCTCGGCGCTCCGGCACAGATCATATGTGCCGAAAGGCGGATAGGCGCCGACCACCAGAAGGTCGACCGAGGCGGACAGGCGCTGATGGCCGGTGCCGGCCGGCAGCAGCGCCACGTCGCCCGCCTTGACCTTGAGCACCTTGCCCTTATCGCCGCCGAAGCGGACCTCGGCGGCGCCGCGCGCGATGCCCAGCACCTCGTGGATGCGCGAATGATAGTGGACGAAGCCGTAGATGCCGTCTCGCCAGCTGTCGCCCCAGCCATTGGCGCCAAAAATATCCTCGAAGACGGCCGCGGGATCGGCGTCATTCGGCAGTTGCACCGCGCCGGGATAGACGAGCATCGGCCAGCGCGGATGGTTGGGCACCAGCCCGTCATCGGCAAAGCGGAAGGCGAGCGGTTCCTTTTTGTTGACAGATTGTGCCATCCTTGCGGCTTCCTGCATGGTCTTAATCGGACCTAACGGTTTTCCGCGGGTTTTGCTCCGGCCAGTCCGAGGAGGTCACAATGGCTGCATTTCGTCTTTCGGCAATCGGCCTTTTTGCATCGGCAGTTGCCTTTACCGCCGCTGCCGCCGGCAACGCCACGGCGGCGCCTGCGCAGGATCTCCATAAGCTCTGCCGCCAGGTGAAGAATGACGACACGGTCCGCCCCTATTCGCACGCGCTTCACGCCGGCACCGTCAAGGCGTTCAAGAAGCTGTTTCCGGAGGCCAAGAGCGCGCCGCAGGAATCGGAGCTTGCGACGCAAGCCAACTATCGCTGCATGAACGGCAAGCTGCTGGCCTGCTTCGTCGGCGCCAACCTGCCCTGCGCGAAGATGAACGCCGCGCGCGACAATCCCGGCGCGGACGAGTTCTGCAGGACCAACCCGAATGGGGACGTCGTGCCGGCCTTCGCGACGGGACACGACGCCGTCTATGCCTACAAATGCGCGGCTGGCAAGGCGGTGATCACCGGCCAGCCATGGGTGCTCGACAGCGCGGCTTTGCCACCAAACTGTGGGCCGAAGTGCCCCGGCACTGACATGCGCGGGTCCTCGGCCCGACTGCCGAGGGCTCGCGGCCACCTGCCGGCGAAACCTAGACCTCGAGCATGACCTTGACGGCGCGACGCTCGTCCATCGCGCGGTAGCCTTCCGCCACCTCGGCCAGCGGCAGCTTGAGGTCGAAGACCGTGCTGGGCTTGATGCGGCCTTGCAGCACGCGTTCCATCAGGTCGGGCAGGAAGCGGCGCACCGGCGCCGGACCGCCCAACATGCGCTTCTGGCCGAAGAACAGGCGCTGGCCGTCGAAGCTCACGCCATGCGGCACGCCGACATAACCGATCGTGCCGCCGGGCCGCGAGCAGGCCAGCGCCTGGTCGAAGGATTCTCCCGTGCCGACGCATTCCAACACCGAATCCGCGCCGATGCCCCTGGTAAGCTCTTTGATGCGCGCAATGCCTTCCTCGCCACGCTCGGCCACGATGTCGGTGGCGCCGAACTCGCGAGCCAGCTTCTGGCGGCTCGCGTGGCGGCTCACGGCGATGATGCGCTCGGCGCCCATCTCCTTGGCCGCCAGCACGCCCATGAGGCCGACAGCGCCGTCGCCGACGACAACCACCGTCGATCCTTCGCGGACCTCGGCCGCATCGGCCGCGTACCAGCCGGTGCCGAGCACATCGGAGACGGCCAAAAGATCCGGTACCAGTTCGGCCGGCGGAACCTCGGGAGTCGCCACCAGCGTCCCGTCGGCCAGCGGCACGCGGGCATAAGGCGCCTGGGCGCCGCTCATGAACTCGCGCTGCTCGCAGGACGACTGGAAGCCGAAACGGCAATGCGGGCAGGTGTTGTCGGAGAGGCAGAAGGAGCCGACGACGAACTGGCCGGGACGGACATTGCGCACCTCGCTGCCGACCTCGACCACGATGCCGCAATACTCATGACCCATGTGCTGCGGGCCGTCGACCGGCTGCAGCCCGCGATAGGGCCACAGGTCCGAGCCGCAGATGCAACTGGCCGAGAGCTTGATGATGGCGTCCGTCGAGCGCAGGATTTTCGGATCGGCGACTTCCTCGCAGCGGATGTCGCCGGGCTTGTGAAGAACGGTTGCGAGCATTTGCTTTCCTTTCGTTCAATCAGACAGGGTCGGGCAGGAAGCTCAGGCGCCGTAATCGGCGTCGCTGACGTGTTCCAGCCAGTCGACGACCTTGCCGTCCTTGACCTCCTGGAGGGCGATGTGGGTCATGGCGGTTGCGGGGGACGCGCCGTGCCAGTGTTTTTCGCCAGGCGCGAACCAGACGACGTCACCCGGCCGGATCTCCTCGACGGGGCCGCCCTCGCGCTGCACGCGGCCGAGGCCGGCAACGACGATCAGAGTCTGTCCGAGCGGGTGCGTGTGCCAGGCGGTGCGGGCGCCGGGCTCGAAAGTCACCTGCGCGCCTTGCACACGCGCGGCGTCGAAGGGGTTGAAGAGGGGATCGATCCGCACCGTGCCGGTGAACCAGTCGGAAGGGCCCTTGCCGGAAGGCCTGGTGCCTGCGCGAAGAATGTCCATGGTAATCTCCTTTACGTCGTCAAATGCGTTCGATGTGAAGCGGGAAAGCGCCGCGACCGTGCAAGCCCTCCTGGCCCTCGTCGAAGCGGCCGAGCCTGGTCAGCCCAGGATGGCGATAGTCGGCGTAGAACATCGCCAGATTGCCCCAGGGCATGAAATAGCAGAGATCGTAGGGCTGCTCGTTGCCGAATGGACCGCTGCCCTCCCCGGTCAGCTTGCGCGGCAGGTAAGCGATCTTCTCGTTGTGCGCGTAGTCCTCGATCTTGAGGTCGAGCGGCAGCATCGAGAAGAAGTCCCGCGCCGAAGGATTGTCGTGGAGCGTGGCGGTCATGGTCCGGCCATCGAACGTCATCCTGATTCTCATGTCGGTCGGCTCCTGGTTGGCCGGATCCCTGCCCTGTTGGCTGTTGGCCGACCGCGGCGCGACCACGGTTGCAAGCGCGGCGCAGAGCAGCGTTCGCCGGCTGACCGGTTGTCGCGTCATCGATGGTTGCTCCCGCGCGCTGTCGCCGCGGCGGCAAGCAGCGCCGAACCGAGAAGCAGCACGGCGCCGAGCGCGAATGGGCCCCACCAGCCGGCCGCGTCGAACAGCAGCCCGCCCGCGAACGCGCCGAAGGTGATGGCGAACTGGATCAGCGCGACCTGCAGCCCGCCGCCCGCCTCGAGATCGTGCGGGATCACCCGGGCCATCCAGGTGTTCCAGGCGACGGGAATCGGCGTGGTGAACAGGCCCCAGGCGATCAGCAGGGCGGCGGTCGCGATGGCGAACGGGCCGAGCGCGATCAGCAGCAACGCGATGATCGCCAGAACCGTTGGCAGGCCGACCAGCACCACGCCAGGATGCGTGCGAAGAATGAAGCCGACGAGCGACGCGCCGACAAGGCCGGCGAGCCCGAGGCCAAGCAGCACCAGCGACAGCGTATTCACCTCCAGGCCGGTGACGCCTTCGAGGAAGGGGCGAAGATAGGTGGAGAGTGCAAACTGGCCCATGAAGGCGAGCGTGGTGGCCGCCATGCCGATGGCGAAGACGCGATTGCCGAGCAGGCCCAGCATTTTGCCGACCGAAGCCTGCTCACCCGCGGGCATTTTCGGCAAGGCGGCAAGCTGCCAGACGATCGCGAGGAGGCCAATCGGGACGACGATGAAGAAGGCGCCGCGCCAGCCGATCAGTCCGCCGAGAAAACTTCCGAGCGGCGCCGCGATCACCGTGGCAAAGGCCGTTCCGCCCTGCAGCATGGCAATTGCCCTGGGCAGGTCGGAGCCAGGCACGAGGCGGGCCAGGATAGCGGTGGACAAGGACCAGAAGCCGCCGATCGACACGCCGATCAGGGCCCGGCCGAGCATGAAGACGAGATAGTTCGGCGCGAAGGTGATCGCCAGGCCGGAGACCACGAGGATGGCCGTGTAGAGGACAATGACGGTCCGCCGGTCGAGCCGCGACAAGAGCGCGCTGCCGAACAGGCTGGTAAGGACCGCGAAGAAGCCCGAGACGGAGATCGCCTGGCCGGCCTGCCCTTCCGAGATGGCGAGTTCATCGGCGATCGGAGTCAGCAGGCTGACCGGCATGAACTCCGACGCCACCAGCACAAAGGTGAGCAGCGACAGGCATGTCACCGCTCCCCAGGCACTGGGCGCTTTCACCGCTTGGGCTTTCGCCAATTGGCGGTCGTAGGTCGTATCCATATGCCGCGACCCGCCGTCGGGCCCTCCAGTCATTTCGCTGACGGCTATATAGATCACTGGCACTATTCGCATTAGCCGTTGCAATCTGCATGGACTTATCCATTTTTGATATAAATTGACGAGTGGTGGCCACGAACCGCCAGAGCTAGAACGAGCGCCCGAGCCAGGATTGTGCCCATGCAGCGCGAGAATCTGAAGGATTTGCTGTGGTTCCTGACGGTGGCCAGGGAGCGCAGCTTTACCAGGGCGGCGGCAGAGCTCGGCACGTCGCAATCGACGCTCAGCCATACCATCAAGCAATTGGAGGCGCGGCTCGGCGTGCGGCTGCTGACCCGCACGACGCGGAGCGTGGCGCCCACGGAAGCAGGCGAGCGGCTCTACCAGTCGCTTGTCCCGCGGTTCGAAGGCATAGAGTCCGACCTGTCGAGCCTGGTCGCCTTCCGCGACAGGCCTGCCGGCACGGTGCGTATCACGCTGTCGGACCATGCGCTGCGGATGGTTGTCTGGCCGAAGCTGCAGCCGATGCTGCGCGACTATCCCGACCTGCGCGTCGAGCTCTACAGCGACAACGGCATGCGCAACATCGTCGAGGAGCGCTTCGACGCCGGCGTGCGGCTCGGCGAGAACGTCGACAAGGACATGATCGCGGTGCGCATCGGCGCCGACTGGCGGCTGGTGGCCGTCGCTTCGCCGGACTATTTTTCGCGCCGCCCCATCCCGAAAGCGCCGCAGGACCTGGTCGCGCATGACTGTATCTGCCTGCGGCAGACGACATTCGGCGGGCTCTATGCGTGGGAGTTCGAGAAAAAGGGCCGCGAGCTCAGGGTTCGGGTGGAGGGCCAACTTACCTTCAACACGACTATCCCCATGGTCGAGGCCGCACTCGCCGGCTACGGCATAGCCTATGTCCCGGAAGACCTCGTCAGCCAGCATGTGGCCGAGGGCCGGCTGAGGCTCGTTCTCGACGACTGGAGCCTGCCCTTTCCGGGCTACCACCTCTACTACCCAAGCCGGCGCCAGCTCTCGCCGGCGATGGCGGTGATCGTCGCGGCGCTTCGGCACCGCGTTTGACGGCAGAACGTCCTGGTCGTTTCCACCGGCTGGACCAGCCGGACGTCCGGCGCTTGCCCCCGCCCTCCAGGTCACTGTCGTCAGCGGCAATCAGCTGTTCATCGCCGACCCCCATATAAGCATTTCCTATTGCAATCTCCGGAAGAAGAAGGTTCATTAAAATTTCCGGGGGAGAATAAAAAATCGTGCATAGGGGTGTGGTGCGGCTTCTTCCGAAGCCCAAGGTTTCCATATTCATTTGCGGTTGTGGGCATACGGGATCGACCTTGCTCGCCCGGATACTGGCTGGCCATCCGGATGTTTTCGCCATTCGACGCGAGACAAGCGCTTTTGTCTCGCCAAACGGGGCGCGATGGACCAAGCTAAGCCTGGTCTTATTGCAGGCGGCCATTTCACGCCGCAGCGTCTGGGTTGAAAAGACTCCCAATCATATCCACTACACAAGGCAGATCATCGAGACGATCCCGGGCGCGCGCTTTATCGTCGTCACGCGCGACGGCAGGGATGTCGTGGCTTCGCTCGGACAGCGTTACGAGGGCGATTTCGACAAGGCTTTCCAAAGATGGATCGCCGACAGCAAGGCCTCGATGCTGCGCGTCGAAAAGGGCGAAAGCATCCTGTGGCGCTATGAGGACTTCATCGAATCGCCGGCGCTTTCCATCGAACGGCTGTGCCGCTTCATCGGCGTGGCCTTCGATCCGGGCATTCTGAACTATCACAAGCAGCCTGTTGTATGGGGGCGGGAAAAGGCGGTTCGCACGGCGCATTCCGCTCGCCGGCACGCCCAGGTGAACCAGCCGATCACCGATTATAGGGGCGGCTGGCGATCCAGGCTGCCGACGGAAGTGGCTTGCCGTTTCGACGCCGGCGAAGCGCGGGAAATCATGGACTATTTCGGATACGCGCAGGCCGAGCATTCGGCTGATGTCGATCACCAGACCTAAGCGTAGTCGAGGAGCGATCGTTTGATCAGCGCGGGAGCAGCCGCGAGACCTTGAGCCGCGGCGCGAAGAAGCAGCGCAGATAGGGCTGGTCGGTTATGACGTAATGGTTCTCGCAGATATGGTAGCGGCCGTCCGGCGATTCCTGCACGCGCTCTCGCGGGATGTTGAAACCATCGGGAAGATAGACATAGCCACCGTCGGCCCTGGATTGCACGGCAGACTCCTGTATGGGGCGGCAATCCGAGCCGCCGCAGCATTTGAAGTTGGTTACCGGGTCAACCTTGTTTTCGTACCAGTCATGGGCGTTGGCGCCTGTCGCGGCGCCAATCCACATGGCTGTGACGATGACCCTTCGCATGGCATTCCTCGACGAAGCGGAGGCGCTGCTCATTCGAGCGTCTTGTATATTAGCGTTCGGCCGGAAACGCCATTGCGCGGCGAAGGTCCGGAAGGCGACGCCCGGCCCTTGCGGCGGCGATGGATGAGGTCGGATCCTCAGCAGAGATCCGGCCCTGCCCGCTCACACCAGCCGCTGCCCGCCGTCGATGTGGACGGTCTCGCCGGTCATGAATTCGTTCTGCATCAGATAGAGATAGGCGGGTGCGATGTCGGCGGGTTTGGCGATTTTTCCCGCCGGGATACGCGCGCCCATCTGCTCGAAATAGCCTGTCTTAGCCTCGCCGACGATCTCGTCCCACATCTCGGTGTCGACCCAGCCGGGCGAGACGATGTTGACGCGGATCGGCGCAAGCTCCAGCGCCAGCGCGCGGGCGAAATAGCTGAAAGAGCCGGCGACCGCCGCGACCACCGAGCCGCCCGGGACCGGCGGGCGATCCTTGTTGATGCCGGAGGTGAAGATCATCGAGCCGCCTTTGTTCAGCGTGCGCACGGCATGCTTGGCCAGCATCACCGCGCCGATCAGCTTGCCGTCGACGAAGCCGCGTACGAAATCCATGTCGGTCTCGCCGATCGGATAATTGGGCGGTGGCGTGCCGGCCGTCGCCACCAGATGATCGAAGGTGCCGGCTGCCTCGAACAAGCGGGACACCTCTGCCTCATTGGCCATGTCGGCGGCGATGCCAGTCACGCGCCCTGCCCCGCCGAGCCGCTTTTCGGCGGTCTTCAGTTTTTGCACCGAGCGGCCGACGATCACGACTTCGGCGCCGTTTTCCAGCGCCGCGGCCGCGACGCCGAAACCGATGCCGGAGCTGCCACCGACGACAATGAGCTTCTTTCCCGTGAGACTGGCCATAGGTCTTCTCCGTTCTTCAATTGTGGGATGTTCAGGCGCGGCCGGCGTGGGCGGCCGCGATGTCGGCGAGGATGATCTTCTTCATCGAATACATCGCCTGCCGCGCTCGGCCGGCCTTTTCGCGGTCCGGGTCGTTCATCAGCCGCAGGGCTTCGCTGGGAATGACCTGCCAGTAGACGCCGAATTTGTCCTTCAGCCAGCCGCAGGGCTGTTCCGAGCCGCCGTCGGCGGTCAGCGCGTTCCAGAAATAGTCGGTCTCGGCCTGGTCCTCAGTCTCGATGTAGAGCGAGATGCGCTCGTTGAAGGGCGGCACGCCGCCGGCATTCAAAGCGGTAAAGCGCTGGCCTTCCAGTTCGAAGTCGAAGATCGCGTGCGGCTTGTCGGTGAACTCGATGCTCTGCAGCGCGCGACCGTTCCTGAAAACGGACAGATAGAAGTCGCGCGCGACTTCGGCGTCCAGGTTGAACCAGAGGAAAGGGTGAACGGTGGCCATGATGTCCTCGCAGGTTTGATCTGAAGTGAGTGTTGATCACAAATTCTGTGAGGATTTTTGGCTGGAAAAAGCTCGACGGACAAACCAAAGTTTGGCAAGGATTTGTTACCAACACTCACAAATCGATCTGGCCATGACCCGCAGACTGCCGCCGCTCAATGCCCTCCCGGCCTTCGAGGCTGCCGCCCGGCACCTGAATTTTTCCAGGGCCGCGGACGAGCTCAATCTCACCCATGGCGCCGTCAGCCGGGCAATAAAACATCTGGAGGAGCAGCTCGGCGTGCAGCTCTTCGAACGCGCCACGCGCTCGGTGCGGCTCACCCCGGTCGGCGAGCCTTATGCGCTGGCCGTGCGCGAGACGCTCGACCAGCTCGCGCTGGCGACGCACACGGCGACCTCGCGCCATTCGGGTTCGACGCTGAATGTCAGCACCTCGGACGGCTTTGCCGGCAAGTGGCTGGTGCCGAGGCTCTATCGTTTCCACCGCGCGCATGGCGACATCGACGTGCGCGTCTCGACCACCGGCAAGCTGACCAATTTCCGCGGCGACGGCATCGACGTCGCTATCCGTTATGGCGGCGGGCACTATCACGGGCTGACGTCGGAATTCCTCACCGGCGAGGAGGTGTTTCCCGTCTGCAGCCCGAAGCTCTTGGAGGGTCCGCATCCGCTGAAGCGGCCCGAGGACCTCAGGCACCACACGCTGATCCGCGACGGCTACCGCATCGACTGGGCGGCGTGGCTGGCCAGTGCCGGCGTCGAGGGCATCGACCCGAACAGCGGCCTCACCTTCGACTCCGCCACCTTCGCGGTGGAGTCGGCGGTGCAGGGCGAAGGCGTGGTGCTCGGCCGCACCATGCTGGTTTCGGCCGACCTCGCCACCGGCCGGCTGGTGCGGCCGTTCGACCATGCGCTGAAAGCGGTCTCCAGCTTTTACCTCGTCTACCCGCCGGAGGCGATCCGCCAGCGCAAGGTGAAGGCGTTTCGCGATTGGCTGTTTGAGGAGATCGGGCCGGGCTGAAGCAAAGGCTTGCCAAAATCCCAGCCTTGCGAAGACGTGCCGATTGCGCGATGTTGCGCAACCATGGCTGGCGAGTATCTGGATCACAAATTGGAATGCCCGTTTTGCGGCACTATCCGTTTGCAAATTCCGGCCGATGCTCAACCCGAAACGGCGATCCATTGCGCTGAGTGCGGCAAATATCTCGGCTCATGGGATGAGCTTCAAACCGATTTCGAGCTCCAGGGCGGCACGGACGGCGTATTCCGACTGGATAAGGGGCGCATCCAGAAGCTCAATTCCAGCCGATGACCAGCCGCTGCCGCCGGAGCCCATGGGGCTCAGACCGGAAAGCGCTCAACAGGGCAACCGACGGCATGGCGGGGGCGTTGGGGAGCCGCCGGTTACCAGGACGAGGGGCCATGGAATGAGAAAAATGCGCAGGCCCTGACACAATAATGCCAGTTCTGTGCGTTCCTGGAAACTGGTTTCCGGCTTAAAATTCAAATGTATATGGGAGAAAGCGCACACTCGCGATGATCTTCGTGCGGCTCCCCGCGACAGGAACCACATCGGCCGTCCCGCGTCATAGGGACAGGCTCTTGTCGTGATCCTGGAGTGACGTCGATGGTCAAGCTGCTTGTTGTCGTTGCATTGGCGCTCGCGCTCGCTTGCGGCGGGACGTTGGCAGCCAAGCTCGACCTCGCTGCTGTCAACCAGGCGCAATTCGGCGAGGGCGAGCCGAAGGGCGTGGATCCGATGGTGCTCAGAGCGCAGATCCTTCTCGATCGCGCCCGCTTCTCCCCCGGTCTGATCGACGGCCGCCTTTCCGACAATTTTTCCAAGGCCGTCGCGGCCTTCCAGGCGGCGAACGGACTGCCCTCCGACGGCAAGCTCACCCGGGATACCTGGGACAAGCTGGCGGCGACTTTCGCCGGCCCGGTGCTGATAAGCTACGAGGTCACGGCCAAGGATGTGCGCGGGCCGTTCACCAGGCGCATCCCCGCCCGCATGGAGCGGATGGCGCATCTGAAGCGGCTCGGCTATCGCAACGCGCGGGAAAAACTGGCGGAGCGCTTCCATGTCAGCGAACAATTGCTGAGGCTGCTCAATCCAAAAATCGGTTTCAGGAGGGCCGACACCACGCTGGTGGTGCCTGATATCGGCCGCGGCGATCCTCCCGCGACCGTCGCCAGCGTCGAGGTCGACAAGGGCACGCGCCAGGTGCGCACGCTCGATGCGTCAGGCAAGGCGCTCGCGGTCTATCCCGCCTCGATCGGCAGCGAGGAAAAGCCGGCGCCGAGCGGCGCGGCGGAGGTCAAGCGCGTCGTCCACAATCCGGCCTATCATTACAATCCGAAGTTCGCCTTCAAGGGGGTGAGGAGCAAGCGGCCCTTCACCGTCGCCGCGGGGCCGAACAATCCGGTCGGGATCGTCTGGATCGATCTGTCGATCGAAAGCTACGGCATCCACGGCACGCCCGATCCGGGCAAGATCGGCACGACCTTCTCGCATGGCTGCATCCGGCTGACCAACTGGGATGCCGAAGACCTCGCCGCCATGGTCAAGCCCGGCACCAAAGTCGACTTCGAGCAGGAGACGGCGCAAGACGGGCAGGCGCAATGAAATGCCGGCAGGTCGAGGCCGCCGAGTTGTAACCTGCTGCATAAATCCAGCTTATCATGACCCCCAGTTTTTGAAGACGTTACACGGGCTTTCCCCGCCTGTAGTTTCGGCGGCGCTCGTTCAACAATGATACAGTTTCGGTGGTTTGATGCAGACACATGCGCGGGTGGTGATCGTTGGCGGCGGATGCGTCGGCGCCGGTATCCTTTATGGGCTGGCGAAGCGCGGCTGGACGGACGTCGCGCTGCTGGAGCGCACGCAACTGACCGCCGGCTCGACATGGCATGCGGCCGGGCTGATCCCGTCCTACGCCCGCAACATCAATGTCGGGCGGATGATCAACAAGACCATCGAGATCTATGAAGGGCTCGAGGCCGAGACCGGGCAGCCGGTCGGCTGGCACAAATGCGGGCAGTTGCGCATCGCCAATTCCAGGGACCGGCTCGACGAATACAAAAGCTATATGAGCGTCGCCGAGGTGCAGAACATGCGGGCGCAGTTGCTGACGCCCGACGAGGCGCGCAAGCTCTGGCCGCTGCTCGACAACAAAAAGATGCTCGGCGCGCTCTACCATCCCGATGACGGCCATATCGCGCCGGCCGACGTGACGCATGCCATGGCCAAGGGCGCGCGCGATCTCGGCGCCAAGGTCTATCTCAACACCGAGGTCACCGGCTTCAAACGGACGCCGGGCGGCGAGTGGCTGGTTGAGACCAACAAGGGCGACATCACCTGCGAGCACGTGATCACGGCCACAGGCAATTACGCGCGCCAGACCGGCGCGTTGCTCGGCCTCGACATCCCGGCGATCCCGATCCTGCACCAGTACTGGATCACCGAAGCCGTGCCGGAAGTGGTCGAGCGCAAACGCGCTGGCCGGCCCGAAATGCCTATCCTGCGCGACGAAGGTTTTGAGGGCTATCTGCGCGAGGAAGGCGACGGCCTGATGTTCGGACCTTACGAACGCACTGCCAACCTGAAGCTGTTCGCCGAGGATGGCGTGCCGTCCTGGTTCGGCGCCGACCTGCTGGAAGAGGATTTCGACGCGGTGGCGTGGAACTGGGAACAGGCGCTTCAGCTCGTCCCGGCGCTCGGACGCGTCGGCATCAAGGCCAATGTGCGCGGCCCCTTCCAGATGACGGCGGACGAGCTGCCCTTGATGGGTCCGGCCTGGGGCCTGCCCAATGTGTGGCTGGCCGAAGGCGTGCCGGGCGGCATCCTGTGGGGCGGCACGATCGGCTATAATCTGTCGGAGCGGATCGTCGAAGGCGGCAACAGTATCGACACCTCCGATCTCGATCCACGCCGCTTCGGCGACTACGCCAACAAGGAATGGACGCGCGAAAAGGTGCGCGAGGCCTGGGGCACGCATGCCGAGCAGAAATATCCCGGACAGGACATGCCCGCCGCGCGGCCGCAAAAGACCGCGCCCTCCTATGACAGGCTGACCGAGCTCGGCGCCGTCTGGGGCGTGCTCAATGGCTGGGAGATGCCCAACTGGTTCGCGCGCGACGGGGTCGAGGCCAAGGACCAGTTTAGCTGGCGCTGGACGCCGAAGGGCAACCTCGTCGGCGAGGAGGTGCTCGCTGTGCGCAACGCCGTCGGCCTGGTCGAGATGACTCCGATGACCAAGTTCGAAGTGTCGGGACGAGGCGCGGCCGCCTGGCTTGACCGGATCATCGCCAACCGTCTACCGGCGGTCGGCAAGGTGACGCTGGCGCATCAGCTTACCGCCAACGGCGGCGTGCAGGCGGAATATATGGTGGCGCGCCTCGGCGATGACCTGTTCTACCTGATCTCGACGCCGCGCGCCGAGCGCTGGAACTTCGACGATCTGTCCAGGCTGCTCCCCGCCGATGGCAGCGTGAGCCTGAAGAACGTCACCAACGATCGCGGCTGTTTCACGGTCGTCGGACCCAAGGCGCGCGAGGTGCTGCAGCCGCTCACCGAGATCGACCTTTCCAACGAAAGTTTTCCGTGGTTCGGCGTCAAGACCGGCAATGTGGCTCTGGCCAGCGACGTGCGGCTGCTGCGCGTCAACTATGAAGGCGAGTTGGGCTGGGAGCTCTACCATCCCCTGCCCTATCAGCGTCAATTGCTCGACGCGATCTTGAAGCAAGGCGAGAAGCACGGTCTGCGGCTGGTCGGGCTGCACGCGCTGGAGTCGCTCCGGCTCGAGAAGTCCTATCGCGCCATGTACCGCGACATGAATCCCGAGCTCAACGCGCTGGAGAGCGGGCTGGAGCGCTTCATCCGCCTCGACAAGGGCGACTTCGTCGGGCGCGACGCGGTGCTGAAATACAAGGAGCGCAACGACCAGCGCCGCTCGGTGACGCTCAGGATCGACACCGAAGGCGCAAGCTCCCTTGCCAATGAAGGACTCTACAGCGACGGCGCGCTGGTCGGGCGCATCACGTCGGGCGGCTACGGCTATGCGCTCGGGCATGACGTGGCGCTGGCGCTGCTGCCCGAACTATTTTCCAAACCCGGCACGAAGCTCGACGTCGCGATCCTGGGCGAATGGAAGGCCGCCGAAGTGATCGCGGATTCGCCTTACGACCCGACCTCGGCCAGGGCGCGGATGTAATAGGCGGGGCCTGCGAAGGCCCCGTTACCGACGTGTCCTTCGGAGGGAAGCCCGTATGCGTATCGACCGCATCAACGTCTATTCGGCGCAGCTGCCAGTCAAAGGCGGTGTCTACCGCATGGCGAGCGCCGACGTGGAGGCGCTGGACTCCACACTGGTCGAAATCGTCACCGATGATGGTTTTGCCGGCTGGAGCGAGACCTGTCCGATCGGCCCGGTCTACCAGCCGCATCATGCGCTTGGCGCCCGCGCCGCGATCGCCGAAATCGCGCCGGGTCTGATCGGCTCGGAGATCGCCTCGATCAGGCTGCTGGCGAAACAGATGGACGAGCGGCTCAGCGGGCACGGCTACGCCAAGGCCGCATTCGACATGGCGTTCCTGGACCTGCTCGGCCAAAAGCTCGGCGTACCGGTCTCGACGCTTTTGGGCGGCGCGCTGACCGACCGCGTGCCGGCCTATTATTCGCTGATCGTCGGGGCGCCGGACGAGACGGCGCGGATCGCCGCCGACAAAGTGAAGGCAGGCTATCCGCGCCTGCAGATCAAGATCGGCGGGCGCAACCTGGAAGAAGACGTGGCCGTCGTCCACAAGGTCTGGGAAGCGGTCGGCTACAAGGCTCGGCTAGCGGTCGACGGCAACCGCGGCCTGACGGTCGCCGCCGCGATACACCTCGACCGGCTCTGCCAGCAAATCCCCTTCGTCTTCGAACAGCCCTGCAACACGATGGACGAGATCGCGACCCTGAAGGGCCGCATCACGCATCCGGTCTATCTCGACGAAAGCACCGAGGACCAGAACGCCGTGCTGCGCGCGATCTCGCTCGGCATCGCCGACGGCTTCGGCTTCAAGGTCACGCGGCTTGGCGGCCTCACCAAGATGACGACGGTGCGCGATCTCTGCGCCATCCGTTCGCTGCCGCACAGCTGCGACGACGCCTGGGGCGGCGACATCATCGCGGCGGCCTGCGTGCATCTGGCCGCCACGGTCGAGCCGCGCCGCATGGAAGGCGCCTGGATCGCGCAGGAATACATCAAAGGCCATTTCGACGCGAAGCACCCGATCGTCATCAAGCAAGGCCACATCGCCGTACCGCAACGGCCGGGGCTGGGCGTGAAACCGGAGCCCGGCATGTTCGGCAAGCCGGTCGCCATCTACGGGCCCTGAGCGGACGCGCCTGGAACAGCGCCGGTCGATCACCTTCGCGATGCCACGGATCGTTCCGCCCTGTCCTGCGTTCTCGTGACACGCAAGGAGGAACGGCAATGGACGACGATCGGACCGAGAAGATCAGGCAGCGTGCCTATGAGATATTTCAACGCGAGGGCGGTATCCTCGGCAATCACGAACGGCACTGGCAACAGGCCGAGTTGGAGATCGACCGCGAGGCGGCCCTGCCGCTGACAGCGGACGATGCTCTGCCCGAAACGCGCGAGATCGACAGCGCCGATGTGCTCACGGTGGAGGCGCTTGCCATGCGCACCGGCATTTCCGGCGATGAGGCGCAGGAACTGCTCGACCGGCTGGGCAACGACCGCGCGGCGATCGAGCAGGCGGCGCGGAGTCTGAAAGCGAAGGGGCGGAGTTGATCCATATTAAATCGAGCGCGAGTTGAGGTGGGAAGCACGGCCTGCAACAGGTAAGCGAGCAGCGCCACCCAAACGGCTGTCCTGCTCATTCGCAAATCCCTGCTGGTCCGGCAGTGGACGCGCTCGCGGCGGCTGCGTTCCCGATATGCCAGGTTGCACGTCGCCTTGGGCAGGATCAAATCAGGAATTGCTGAGCGGCGAGCCCGCGTATCAGTCTTTCGGCGCGTTGCTGTAGAGCGCCACGCCGATGCGGTCGTTGCGCCGCCACCGCACCCAAGCGCGATAGGCCGTATCGTCGGCCGGGACCTCGAGCAGGAAGCGGTCTGGGATCTCCACATCGGCGCCGATGCGCAATTCCGCACCTTGCTCGTGCTGATTTCTGACCGAGCAGCCGATCCTAACGCCGGCGGCGATGATCGTGGCTTCCTTGAGCACGAATTCGCGCGCATGAAGACGGCGCTCGGTCTCGGGAAAATTGGCCATATCCGACGGGCTCCTCAGGCAAGGCTCTCCTCGCAACCGGGCAGCACCATAGCAGCGAGGCGTTTCCGTTCCGTTAGCAATCACTGAAACGCGGAACGGCAGCTTCATAGGCCGACCGCGTTCATCGGGATCTTTCACGCCCAGAGGGTTCAACCAGAGACGATGACACCGCTCGCATGCAGCACCCAGCGGCGGCCGTCGCCGCGGAACTCGGTGAGCGACAGCGGCTCGATGTCGATCTTCCAGACCGAGGAAAGCGGCGCGCCCAGAACATGCACCATGGCCGCGCGGATCGGCAGGGCGTGCGTGAGCCCGATGGTATGACCGCTCTCGGAAGCGAGGCGCTCCATCAGCGCGGCGCCGCGCCGGGCGACGGCGGCAAGCGATTCGCCGCCATGGGGCGCCGCGTCCGCATCGGCGAACCAAGCCGCCATGCCTTCCGGATCCTCTGCCTGCACCTCCTCGAAGCCTTTGCCGGCCCAGCGCCCGAAGTCCTGCTCACCAAGCAGCGGCTCGACCGTCGCCTCGAGGCCGAGCGCCTCGGCCGTCTGCCGCGCGGCAAGCGCCGGACTCGTCCAGACGCGGTCGGCGCGGCGCAGCGAAACGGCCAGCGCAGCGGCGCGGTCGATGGCTTGCGGCTCCAGCCCCTCGTCACTCGGAAAGCGCCTCTTGCGCATGGACCGCGTCGCGCCGTTTGCGATCATCGTAAGGCGGGCGAGCATCCCAAAACTCCCTGGTCCAGTGAAATTTCGGCCGCGCGAAGCCGTGTTGGCCATTACATGTCGTTGACAGGCGAACGAAGTGCTGACAAGTGTTTTAGCGCTATACGGGATTGGAAGCCGGTGCGAGTCCGGCACGGTCGCGCCACTGTGATCGGCACCAGCCGAAAGTCAGGCCTTATTCCGCAGCATTGTTCGATCAACGGGACGCAGTATCCCACGGGAGGTCAATATGTCCGACACCACCTTCGCCCCCAGCTACGGTCCGGTTGCGATTCCGGTTCGCGAGCTTCTGCCCTGGGCCATCTTCGCCGGCCTGCTGTTGATGCTGGCGATCTATTTCGTCGGGGCGGAAGAAGGCGCGACGTCGCTGATCCGCGGCACCTATGTGCACGAATTCGTGCATGACGGCCGCCACCTGCTCGGCTTCCCCTGCCACTAAGACGGGGTCAGCATCGCTGAACTCGCTTCGATTCTGGTCTAACGCGATTCCGGACGGAAAACCGGCACGCAGTTTTCCTGGAATTGCTGGGTTGGTTTAACGCTATTCCGGACGGGAAAACCGCTACGCACTTTCCCTGGAATTGCTTAGAGGGTTAACGACATGGTCGGAAAACTTTTGCTGCGCGGCATGCTTGTCGGGCTGGTTGCGGGGATTCTGGCATTCGCCTTCGCCCGCGTCTATGGCGAGCCGCAGGTCGACAAGGCGATCGCCTTCGAGGAACAGCAGGCCCAGGCGGCCGGCGAGGCGCCGCAGCCCGACATGGTCAGCCGGGTCACGCAGGCCGGCATCGGTCTCGCGACCGGCGTGCTGGTCTATGGCGCCGCCCTCGGCGGGCTGTTCTCGCTGGTCTTCGCCTATGCCTATGGCCGGCTGGGTTCGCTTGGGCCCCGTGGCACTTCGGCGCTCATAGCGCTGCTCGGCTTCCTGGCGGTGATCGTGGTGCCCAGCCTCAAATACCCGGCCAACCCGCCCGCGGTCGGCAATGCCGAGACCATCGGCTACCGCACGGAATTGTTCTTCATCATGATCGTGGTCTCGATCGCGGCGATGGTGGCGGCGGTCGGCCTAGCGCAGCGGCTGTGGACCCGGCTCGGCGCCTGGAACGCCTCGATCGTGGCTGGGCTGGCCTTCCTCGTGGTCTTCGCGCTGGTGAAGGCAGCCCTGCCCGACATCAACGAAGTACCGGAGAACTTCTCGGCGACGGTGCTGTGGCAGTTCCGCGTCGCCTCGCTCGGCATCCAGCTTGTGCTATGGACCGTCGTCGGGCTCGGCTTCGGCGCGGTTGCCGAGCGCGTGGTCGCGGCGCGCGACCAGCGCAGCCCTGCCCGCCGCTTCGCCTGAAATCCGATGCGTCGGCCGCCACGGTTCCTTGCCCTGGCGGCCATTTTCTTTTTGGCAACCGCCCTTTCGATCATGACGGCGGTAGCACCCGCCGAAGCGCATAGCGGATCCTTCGCCCCGCCTCCTCCCGGCATCCAGATCCCGAGCCTGACCCACGGCCAGATGGCCGTGATCGCGCGCTACCGCGGCGAGATCCTCGAGCTCGCCCAGCGCCAGACCGCGACCGACCCGACCTTCCGGCGGCTCTACAATCACGGCAATCTGCAATTCACCTATTGCCTCTGGGGCCTGATGCCGGGCAGCCTCGGCGACGAGGAGAGCCCCTTCAACGAATGCAGCCACGCCTACCTCGCCACCGCCAAGGCGCTGCTCACTTATATGGCGACGATGCCCTCAGCCGAACGCAACGCGAAAGCACTAATCTCCGATATCGACGCCGACATGGTGCGCAGCGGCGCGTCGTGGATCCTGTGCCAGTATAGCGGCGAGGCCTTCAGCACCGGCGCCGTCGTCGAGCCCAGATGGCGCGACATGGTCTTCCACCTGCCGAGCCTCTGCGTGCTGCTTGCCACGATGGCGGCGCTCGTCGTCGCCGCATGGTCCATCTTCGGCACGCCGCGCGCCCGCGCGGCCTAGCCGAGCGCTGCGCGCCGGCGTAAGCATCGGCAATTGTCCGGTTCCCGGATTCGCAGCCGCCAGCCATGTTCGCCCCCGAAGCCTTCGCCGTCACCGCCGCCTTGTGCAGCGCGCTGAGCTCCATGTTCCTGAGCGAGCTCAAGGGCCGCGTTCCCCTGCTCCAGCTTGCCCGCTGGCAGATGCTCGCGACCTTCGTGATGACCGGCTCGGTGTCGTTGGCGATCGGCGGCTGGCACACGATCGGACCAAGGGAGTTCTGGCTGCTTGCCGGATCGGGCTTCGCCGGCATCAGCATTGCCAGCACGACCTATTTCGCCACCATCTATTCGGTCGGCCCGCGTATCACGGCGTTGCTCTTCTCGCTTACCTCGCCTTTCGCCCTGGCGCTCGGCTATCTCGTGCTCGGCGAAACCATCAGCCGCTGGCAGGCGCTGGGCGTGGCGCTGGCGCTTGCCGGCATCGTGCTTGCCATCGGCATGCCGCGGCGGTTCCTCATGCGCGGCGACCTGGCGCCGGCGATGCCGGTCCTCACCCCTTCCACCGTGCCGGTCAGCACCGCGCCCGGCCCGCCGCTCACCGGGCGCCTGGGACCAGGCATCGTGCTCGGCGTCACGACCGCATTCGGCCAGGCGATCGGCACCCTTTTGGCGCGGCCGGCCATGGCCGCCGGCGTCGAGCCGTTCAGCGCCATGGCGCTGCGCTCGGGCCTAGCCGTGATCCTGTTCATCGCGCTCGCCGCGACGCCGTTCGGCAGGGGCAAGCGGGAGGCCGTCCGGTTCGGCACGGTCGGGCTCGCCGTGCTTTCCGCCTTCGTCGGCACCTCGCTCGGCATGTCCTGCCTGATGGCCGCGCTGCGCACCGGCAATGCCGGCATCATCTCGACGCTGTCCTCGATGACGCCGGTCATCATCCTGCCGATGTTGTGGCTGCGCAGCGGTCAGCGGCCGACCGCGGCCGCCTGGACCGGCGCGCTGCTGGCCATCGTCGGCACGGCTCTGATCAGCGTTAGGTAGATCAAACCGGCCGCCGCGAGCCCGCTGCCGTGGCGGCGACAGCAGTCGACATGCGGAACCTAGTGCGCCGCCGACCGGGCATAACGGCCGGGTGGCTGGCCGACATGACGGCTGAAGGCGGTGCTGAACGTGCTCGCCGAGCCATAACCGACTCGCGCGGCGACCTCGGCGATGTCCGCCTGCTCGCGGCGCAACAGGTCCTTCGCCAACGCCATGCGCCAGGCGAGCAGATATTCCATCGGCGGCACGCCGACGCCGCGCACGAAACGGTCGAAGAAGGCGGATCGCGAGAGCGCCGCCTCCTTCGCCAGTTCGACAATCGTCCACGGCCGCGCCGGATCGGCGTGCATCCGGCGGATCGCCTCGGCAAGCCGCGCGTCGCCCAAGCCGCGCAGCAGGCCGGCCGGCGCGTCGGGCGCCTGCGTCTGCCGCAGGGATTCTACCAGCAGGATTTCCACCAGCCGGGCAAGCACCAGGTCGCGCCCCGCATGCCGGCCAGAGGCCTCCTCGATAAGCAATTTGACCAAGGTCGACAGCCGATCGACGCCGCGGACATGCACCTGACCGGGCAGCAGCGAAACGAGCAGGCCGGAATCCTCGCCATCGAACAGGAAATAGCCGCCAAGCATGCGCAGATCCGGGGGGCCGTCCTGCTTGCCGTGACGCAGCTCTTTCGTTGCCGCCGCGGCAAGGTTGGGATCGATCAGCGTCGGAATGACCGGCTCGAAGCCCGTCATGGTGAAGCCAGGCGTGGTCGGCAAAAGGACGAAATCGCCTGCTTCCAGCGTCAAAGGCGGCTGGCCGTCCACCGCCAGCCGACAAGCTCCCTCGATGACCATGGCGAAGCTTGGATGGCCGAAATCCGCGTAGCGGACGCCCCAGCGCCCGGCACCGCTGATGCCCTTGGTGAATACGGCGCGCGGCCTGAGCAGGCCTATGACTTCGGATAGTGGATCGACCATATCCGGACTTTTGCAAACAAAATGTGGACTGTCAATTGTAGATAGTCCTGAATTTTGGCGATAAACCTTGCCGCAGTGAACACCAAGCAACAAGGACCAATCCCATGAAAACCGTCCTGATCACCGGCGCTTCCTCGGGCTACGGCCTGGAAACGGCGCGCCATTTCCTCTCGAATGGCTGGAACGTCGTTGCCACCATGCGCAGCCCCCGCGATGACGTGCTGCCGCATTCGCCGTCACTGCGCGTGCTTGCGCTCGACGTGACGGATGACAACAGCATCGCGGCGGCGGTCGAGGCGGCCGGGTCGATCGACGCGCTGATCAACAACGCGGGCATCGGCGTCGCCGGCGCTTTCGAGGCAACGCCGATGACGCATATCCGCAAGGTCTTCGAGACCAACACGTTCGGCGTCATGGCGATGACCCAGGCGGTGATCCCGCAGATGCGCGAGCGGCGCTCCGGCGTCATCGTCAACGTAACGTCGAGCGCCGCGCTTGCCCCCTTCCCGCTGGCGGCGCCCTATACCGCGAGCAAGCAGGCAATCGAAGGCTTCACGGGCTCGCTAGCGCTGGAACTCGCGCCCTTCAACGTGCTCGCCAAGCTGGTCGAACCCGGCTACGGCCCGACGACAAGGTTCTCCGCCAACACCGGCGTCAATGTCCAGGATCTCATCCCGGAGGCCTATGCCGAGTTCGCCAAGGCAATCTTCGGCAATCTCGCCAATCCGGCGATGACCGGGGCGCTGACCACCAGGGAAGCCGATGTCGCCGAAAGCGTGTGGCGGGCCGTCAACGACACGACCGGCACGCTGCGCTTTCCCGCCGGCGCCGATGCGGTCGCCCTGGCGCTGTCGGCCTGAGGGCAGCGGGCAAACGCCGGGGGTCAACGCCGGCCTCTGCAGGCGGCCGGCGGCAACCAAATGCTTGTTTTGCCGTTTATTTCAGCGGCTGCCGACACACAGCGTGGCGCCAGCCGGCTCCGTCGGCGAGATACCGCCGAGGGCGGAAAGGAGGCCGCGATGACACGGCCGGCAGTGGAGATAGGCGACAGGGTGGCTGTCATCGCCACGGTGGTCGAACGCACCGAGGACCGCGTGATGCTGAGGCTCGACGGCGACAGCCATAAATATTCGACGGTCGAGCCCAATGCCAAGGCTGGCGACAAGCTCAGACTCGAGGGCGAAGTCGTGCATGTCGACGAGGATCTCGGACGCACGACCGTGCAGGTTCTGGGGCGCGTGACCGTCGACACCAGGTCGATCGAGATGGTGACGCGACGTTGCGACCTGGACCATATCGGCTCGAACGTGCCGGGCCACCCTCGCCCACGCACCCCGCCGCGACCGCATGGGTGAGCCGGGGCTGAGCCCTGTCGTGGGACGATGGCCGTCTAATGGCGCTTGAAATACTGCACTTCGCGTTCGTGCCTTTCCGCCGCTTCGCGCGACTTGAAGGTACCTAGATTGCGGCGCTTGCCGGTTCTCGGATCGGTTTTACGCGAGTAGAGCCTGTATTCGCCGGATTTCAGCTTGCGGATCATGGCGATCTCCTTGTGGACCAGGAATCTAACCCGCTGGAGCCGTCGCGGTTCCAGGCAGGCCATCCAGCCCGCTCGCGGCCCGGCCGAAAAAAAAGCGCCGCTGTCGGTGAACCATTTCACGGACGTAAACGACCCAATGTCGGAATCCACACCGCAGCGACACGATTAAGTCGGATTATTTGCATTCAAATGACTTTGGCGACGTTATGCGGATGTCGCCGAAGTGCCGGATCTGAGGAGGGTGAGATGGTTACGGCGAAGCTTCACGGCGTTGAACTCGTCAGGGGCCAAAAGTGGACGGTGCGCGTCACCGCCTACGGCACGACACTCATATTTCCCTTCGAAGCCGAGCAATATGCTCGCTCCTATGCCGATGGCCAAGCCTACCGCCTCGGCGTCGAGGTTGTCGAGTTGAAGGACTGCGCCTGAGAGGCCGAGCCATCGATCGCCAAATGGCCTGAAGACCCGCGCACCCATATATAAGCGGCATGTCGATACTCGATACGGCGAAGCGGTGGGCGCGCAAGATCAAGCGCGATGTGGTTGCGCTCTGGATCGCCGCCCGCGATCCGCGTGTGCCCTGGTATGCAAAAGCCGCCGCGGGCGCAGTCGCCGCCTACGCGCTGAGCCCCATCGATCTTATCCCGGATTTCATCCCGATCATCGGCTACCTGGACGACCTGCTGATCGTGCCTGTCGGCATCATGCTCGCGGTCAAGCTGGTCCCGCCCGGTCTGATGCAGGAATTCCGCGAAGAGGCCGCGCGACGCGAGAAGCCGGCGAGCAAGGCCGGGCTCGCCTTCATGATCGCGCTCTGGGTGCTTGCGGCGTTGGTCCTCGCCTGGCTGTTCTGGCCGAAGCCGGCCTAGATCCTTCAGCCGGCGCAGCCGCGCATCCTGGCGGAATCTCACCCGGCAGCTAAATTAGCTGTCCCTTGTAATTTATGCAAATCAGGGTCATGCTCGCCGAGCGCGTGAAATGGCAGGCGCAATGGGTGGGTCAACAAGGGGTCAGGCGTGATGGAGTTCGCAGTCTGCTACGACCACAGCGGGTTCGATCTGGCACGGTCGCTCTTCCTCGATGTCACGGCGTTCTTCGCGCTGATGGCGCCATGGGCGGTCGCGCGGCTCATCGAGATGTCGCGCGAGGATGGCGCAGTCGGGCTACAGGCGGTCTGAGGCTCGAGCCACCGTTTTCATTGCTAAAGAGCGGTTCAGCGTTTCGCGGAAGCGCCGAACGGCTCTAACTCTTCGTGCTTATGCAATTCCGGACGGAAAAACCGTTACACATTTTTCCTGGAATTGCTCTAGCCGTCGCGGACGACCTTTCGGATCGACAGGTCGCCGAACAACGCCGAACAGTCGATCTCCTCCTGGAAGTTTGCCTGCGGGTCGAGCACCAGCCATGAAGCGTGGGTGCGAAGATCCTTCAGCCTGGCATTCTTTTGCGCGCGCGCCAGGCGCTCGGCCTCGGCAACCGAGGCCTGAAAAGCCCTTTCGGCCTTGCTATGGTGAAGGATCCTCGACATAGCGGCGGAAAACGCGCTTGCCCCGCTTTTCGTTCCGTCGAAAGCGGCGGGCCGGACGCCTCGACCCTAACGCGTTCCCGGTTCGACGGTGGCGCGGCGGAACCTCCATGCGTCACGATACCCGCGAAGGCGCATTTCTTTAAGTTTGCGCCCTGTTTCAAGCGGTATCGAGCATGAGAGCGCGCCGGATCGGCGGCTGGGGTAGCCCGGCTTGCCTTGGCGGTAAAAGAGTACGGCTCTTTGACAGACAAGCCGGGCTAAAGCGCCGACCATTGGGTTTCCTTGGGGGGAAGCCGGCGCACGGATAGAGTGTCCGTTTCCCGTTGCGCCCGCAATTGTCGCTGAGGTCCTATGCGCCAGCGCAATGGTCCGACCGGCTGGAGACGTGATGCCGCAATTCCGGACGGAAGGCTGCGGGGAAGCGCCGAGCCTAACCGCTCACACTTTTTGCTGGAATTGCTCTACGCCCGAACGCTCAAGCCCCCGTAAGACCGCCCTTTTGCAGCGCCCTCCTGACGAAAAGCTCGGCGTGCTGCGCCCATTCCGCTTCAGCGACGTCGTTCTCACGAACGGACTGCCTGAAAGCTTCCCGCAAAGCCTCGAGCTCAAAGATCGACAGCCGCTGGTTTCTTTTTTGTTTTTTTGTGCCGGCGTCCATAGTGCGTTGCCAAGAAGCGCAAGGTGAAGCCCATCGTATATGCGGCGGCCGTTCGACCCATCAACAC
This sequence comes from Mesorhizobium sp. B4-1-1, assembly GCF_006439375.1. Lineage (NCBI taxonomy): Bacteria > Pseudomonadati > Pseudomonadota > Alphaproteobacteria > Hyphomicrobiales > Phyllobacteriaceae > Mesorhizobium > Mesorhizobium sp. B4-1-1. The sequence continues at coordinate 57,889 of NZ_VFTH01000008.1, read as the reverse complement.
CGTGGCCCTGACTTCTTTTGGGGGCAAATTTTGCCGCGTCTTCTGCCGCGAGGGTGCGGCTCGGCCTGCCGAATGTGGACGGGTTGCATGCCGATCCATCCGACAGGTCCGCCGCTATATGTCTCTACCTACAACGCCCGATAAAAAGACCGCCTCAGGCCAAGGCGCGGGCGGTGTGGCGCTATATCTTGCAGGTTATACGTCTTTTGGTATGGACCCGGCGCTCGATTGGTGGTTGTCTTGCTAAAATCATCCATAATTTCAGGTGGCAGCCGGCCCGCGTCTTCTCCGTCAACAGGAATGACGCGGGCTTTTGCCGCTCGGGGAGAGCCACCCTTGCCGCTGGCGAAACCAAGCCCGACCGTTCGCGAGCGCGCAAACCCGTCGCCATTAACCTTCCCCATGGGCACGGACCAAGGTCGGTGTCGCAATTGCCGTCCCTCGCCTATAATCTTGCAAGCGGGTGGGTGAGCGGGGCCGATGTTTGGGAGATATTTCAAGCGACTTGCACGAGTCTGGAGCGGGCTCTCCCTGGCCTGGCAGTTCGTGATCGCGGGCGGCATCGGCCTTCTGGCGGTGATGCTCGTGGTCGGGCTGTGGGTGACATCGCAGATCCGTGACGGCGTCCTGCACAATTCCGCCGCCACCACCGCGCTCTATGTCGACAGCGTGATCGCACCCTTGCTGCCCGATATGCGCAAGAGCCAGGAGCTCGACGACACCGTCAAGCGGGCGCTGGACGAGACGCTCGGCCAAGGCGCGCTCGGGAAACGACTAGTGTCGTTCAAACTGTGGCGGCGGGACGGCACGATCCTCTACTCGAAGGACGCGAGCCTTATTGGCATGCATATCAAGCCCAACGCCAATCTCATCGCCGCTTTCGCCGGCGATATCATGGTCAAATACAACAGGCTCGAGGACGAGGAAGATGACAAGGAGCGGTCGATGGACGTTCCGCTGCTGGAAATCTACAACCCGGTGCGCGAGCCCTGGTCGGGCGAGGTCGTCGCCGTGACCGAATTCTACGAATTGTCCGGCGACTTCGAGGAATCGCTGCACTCCGCCCTATTGTGGACGTGGCTGGTGGTGGCGGCCGCCACCGCGGCGGCGCTGGCGCTGCTCTCCGGCATCGTTTTCCGCGGCAGCCGCACCATCGTCACCCAACAGGCTGCGCTCGAGGCCAAGGTTGCCGAATTGCAGGCGGCGCTGGCGCAGAATTCGTCGCTGCGCCAGCGCGTCCAGCGCGCCTCGCGCCGCGCCACCGCCATCAACGAGCGGTATCTGCGGCGTATCGGCGCCGACCTGCATGACGGGCCGGCGCAACTGGTGGCGCTCGCCGCGCTCAGGATGGACAGCCCGGTGCTGGTCGATCCGACCACATCGAGCGCGCTGCGCGAGGCCGAGATCGCCGGCATCCACAAGACGCTCGGCGAGGCGATGCGCGAGATACGCGGCATCTGCAACGGGCTGGTGTTGCCGCAGATCGAAACGCAGGCTATCGCCGACATTTTGCGGCTGGCGGTGGCCGAGCATGAGCGGCGCACCAGCACCAAAGTGTTGCTAACCCTGCCCGAGCGCTTGCCGGAACTCGGCACATCGGAAAAGATCAGCATCTATCGCTTCGTGCAGGAAGGCCTGAACAACGCCTTCCGCCACGGCAAGGGCAAGGGCCAGCAGGTCAGAGCCACGACGAAAGGCGGCAAATTCCTGGTCGAGGTGCTGGACACCGGCCCCGGCTTCGACCCGGCCCGAAGCGAGGGCCTTGGGCTTGCCGGCCTCAGGGAACGTATCGAAAGCATAGGCGGGCAGTTCGAAACGCTGACCGGCCCGGGAGGAACCAGGCTGGTGATCACCTTGTCTGTCGAGGAGCAACCGTGAGCACATCCATCCGCATCGCAATAGTCGACGACCACCCTCTGTTTCGCGAGGGCGTGGCGCGCAGCCTCGGCGAGATAGGCGGCTTCGAACTTGTGGGCGAAGGCGCCAGCGCCGAGGACGCCGAAAGGCTGGCGCGCGCCAGCACGCCCGATATTCTTCTGCTCGACATCAGCATGCCGGGCGGCGGCCTCAACGCGCTGGCCGGCATCCTTTCAGCGATGCCCGAGCAGAAGGTCGTCATGCTCACCGTGTCGGAGACCAACGCCGACGTCGCCCAGGCGCTGAAGGCCGGCGCGCGCGGCTATGTGCTGAAAGGCGTCGGCTCCAAGGCGCTGGCCGAGATCCTGCGCGACGTCGCCGGCGGCCAAAGCTACGTATCGCCGAGCCTCTCGGCGAGGCTGCTTTCCGACCTTTTGCAGCCCACCGGCAGCAAGCCCGATCCGCTCAGCCAACTCACCGGCCGCGAGGCCGAGATCCTGAAACTTGTCGCGGAGGGCCTCAGCAACAAAGAGGTCGCCGCCCGGCTGTCGCTGCAGGAGAAGACGGTCAAGCATCACATGACCAGGGTGCTCGCCAAGCTCAACGTGCGCAACCGCACCGAGGCGGCGCTGCTGATGCATGAGGCGAGGGAAAGGAATTGAGGAATTGAGGAATTGAGGAATTGAGGAATTGGGGAATCGAAGATTTGAAGATTTGAAGAAGAAAGGGCTCCTCAATTCCCCAGATCTTCAGTTCTTCAATTCCTCAACCCTCACAGGTTCAGCAGACGCGACAGATCCTCCTCCGTCGCCTGCCGTTCGATGATGGTGCGGCCTTGCGCGTCCTTCATCTCGAAACGGCCGTTCTGGACCTGCTCCTTCATGCCGTTGCGATGGATGACGGTAACCTTGTCGCCATCGATCGAGAGTGTGTCGCCGGTTGCAGCGTTGGTGTAGCTGTTCTTGCCGCCAGGATCGGTATTGCCCTTGCCGCTGTTGTTGCCCGGCCCGGCATTAGGGTTGCCGCCGCCGGCATTGGGATTGCCGCCGCCGGCATTGGAGTTGCCGCCGCCGGCATTGCTGTTGCCGGAATTGCCGCCGGCATTGCTATTGCCGGAATTCGAGCCGCCGGCGGAACCCGAATTGCCGCCACTGCCGTTGCCGCCATTACCACCGTTATTGCCGTTGCCGGCATCGGCCGTGGCTACGGCAATCCTCGGTGTACCCTCAAAGATGACGTGCCAGGGCGCAACGGTCAGCGCCAGCGCGCTGGAGGCACGCAGTATGAACCAGCCTGTGCTGAATGCCCGGGTCGCTCTCATCAGCCTTAGTTGGGCGTAACCAATGGCGGCGCGTCGCCATTGTCCTCGCCCTGATCGTCATTGTCATCGACAGTTTCGCCATGATCGTGTTCGGCGCCGTCGTCGCCGCCATCGTGATCATCGCCCTGGCCGTCGTGGTCACCGCCATCGTGGTCGCCACCCTGACCGTCATGGTCGCCGCCGTCATGATCGCCACCATCGTGGTCGCCGCCGTCGTGACCGCCGTCGCCGCCACCACCATGGCCACCCTCGCCGCCGCCACCACCACCTTCGCCCTCTGCATAGGCGGCGGATGGAACCAACTTGGCGCCGTCGAGCGTCAGGTGATAAGGCGTGACGGTGAGCGCCAGCGCGGTCGAAGCGCGCAAGGCGAGCCAGACGAGCTTGCTGAAAGGAATGTTTTGCATCTTCTCTCCTCGTTCCGGTTCCATCTCGGCATGGCCGAAGTTCCGCTCGCGGCATAGCCGAGGCGGAACCGGTGTCTTGAAGAATTCATATCCGGCGGGGCGACGAAAGCGGCCCACGACCCATGCCCCGGCCAGTCGGACCATTTCCGGCGCCATGGCTGACCAATGTCGCAACGACAGGTTCTACCGCGCAAAAAATTACCCCCGCACGAAGGCGGGGGTAAGGTGAGTAGCCAAGTTCTACCGCAAGACGATCAGGACCGCAGAGACGAAGCAAAAGGTGGCAACCTGATTTTGCAGCGCTGACCTTCGGTCCCTTAAGATCTAATCCCGATAAAACCTCGCTCTCACAAACTCTGTCTCACAAATTCTTCAGGCGATTGAGATCGGCCATGGTGGCTTTTCGGTCGACGATGGTGCGTCCGTACTTGTCTTCCATCCTGAACCGGCCGTTCTCGATCCTCTCCTTCATTCCATTGCGGTGCGTGACCTGGATTCTGTTGCGTGTGGCCTCGACCTTGTCGCCGGTTACAGCGTTGACGTGATTATCGACATCGGCGGCGCTTGCCGCGCTCGCGCTGCTGTTGCCATTGTCGCTGTTGCCGCCACTATTGCCGTTGCTGTTTCCGCTGTTCCCGTTGCCGTTACCGTTGTTTCCGCCGCCGCTGTTGCCGCCGTTTCCGCCGCCGTTCCCGTTTCCACCGCCGCCACCGTTACCACCGCCGCCGCCACCTTTGCCGGCATAGGCCTTGGTCACGACGAGACCGTCGGTGGAGAAACTGAGAGGTGTGACGACAAACGCCAACGCAGCCAGCGCTGGCAAGACTAGCCTGCAGCCCCCGCGCGATGCGCGCATTCCGTTCTCCCCATGCCAGCCCTTCAGCCCGTCGGCCGAACTACCCCACCGGCAATGTCGCAGCATAAGCATCCCCAATCAGCAAGGCATAAGGAAGTGGCCCACGACCCTTGTCTTGTCCACTCGGACCTATTGCAAATCTTTCATAGGACCTAAGTCTTATTTCAACGCTGGATGCGGTCGGACATTGCCGCCGCCGAGGTGTTCGGAAGATGGATTCAGGCCGGCAAAGGCATCGGCCGCCGTGCCGCAACTGCCGTGCCGAAAGCGGCGGCAATGACGGCGGCGACGCCAGCGCATTGCAAAAGGTCGAGCTTCTCATGCAGAAACAGAAAGCCGGTCAGCGCGCCACCCGCCGGCTCCAAGCAGACCAGCATGCCGTAGACCTTGGCCGGCATACGGACGAGCACCAGCATTTCCAGATAGAAGGGCAGCGCGCTGGAGAACAGGCCGACCACGGCGGCGCCCGCCATGATGTGCGGGTCGCTGAGATAGGGCTGCGCGACGTTGAAGCCGAAGGGCAGCGCCAGCACGGCGGCGATCGCCATGCCATAGGCGGAGGTGCGCACGCCGAGCTCGGCGCCGGCCTTCTGCGCGAAGACGATGTAGAGCCCCCAGCAGGCGCCGGCCGCCAGCGCCAGCGCCACGCCTGTCGGATCGAGCCCGCGGCTGATACCGGCAAAGGGCGACAAAAGCACGATGCCGACGACGGCCAGCGCCACCCAGACAAGGTCGAGCAGGCGCCTGGAGCCGAGCGTGGCGACGAACAGCGGCCCGGTGAATTCGAGCGCCACGCAGACGCCGAGCGGAATGCGCTGGAGCGCGGCATAGAACAACATGTTCATGGCGCAGACGGTGATGCCGTAAGCGGCGAGCCAGGGCAGGTTTTTGCGCGAGGGCAGCACTTTCCAGGGCCTCAGCACCGCCGCCAGCATCAGCGCGCCAATGGCGAGCCTCAGCATGGTCGTGCCTTCCGGGCCCAGAACCGGGAACAGCCCCTTGGCAAAGGCGGCGCCGACCTGCACGGAAAGCATCGCGCCGAGCAGGCCAAGCACCGGCATGGCGCCGACAGGGGCCTGTTGGTTAGCTTCCTGTGCTGCGGTCAATCCCTGGCTCCATCCCTGGTTTGGATATGGAGATAGGGCGCGGGCGCCACGCTGTCGTGAGGCAGCGGGAAGCGGATCGATGGGGCAAGGGGAGCGAGGCTTGTCGCCTTCGCCGTCCCAGGGCGGAGCAAGGAGCGAAGCGACGCTCGCAGACTCGAGGATCCATGCCGTTACGCTAAAGCGTTGCAACGATTGTAGAATTCTCCACGGCCGAACTCCGTGGCAAGGTCACGGAATGGATCCTCGGGTCAAGCCCGAGGATGACGAGCGTCAGGGCACGCCCCCTCCCCGATCCGCTGCGCGGATCGGCCTACCCCATCAACTCACCCCGCCATGGCGAGCGGCGCGGCGCTCTTGTTGGGGATCTGGATGTCGATCTCCAGCGTCGACATGGTGGCGCCGCGATCCATCGAGACCTGGAGGTAGTCCTGGTCGATCTGCACATGCCTTGCGATGACCGCCATGATCTCCTCGCGCAGGATGGAGACGAGATCCGGCTGGCCGCGGCTCTGGCGCTCATAGGCGAGCAGCAGCTGCAGCCGCTCGCGCGCTACCGGCGCGCTGGTGCGCCGCTTGAAGAGATCGAGGATGCTCATGCGGCCCTCCTTCCGAGAAGCCGGTCGAGGAAGCCCTTGCGTTCGAAGGGGACGACCACCGGCAGGTCCTCGCCTTCCAGGCGTCTTGCCGCTTCGAGATAAGCCTTTGCGGCACCATTGAGCGGTTCCGAGAGCGTGACGGGCGAGCCGAGATTGGAGGCCCGCAGCACATCCTGGCTTTCCGGGATGATGCCGAGCAGCGGCGTGGAGAGGATCTCCAGCACGTCGTCGATCGACAGCATCTCGCCGCGCGAAGCGCGCGCCGCGTCGTAGCGCGTGACCAGCACGTGCTTTTGCACCAGCTCGCCCTGCTCGGCCTTCATGGTGCGGGCGTCGAGCAGGCCGATGATGCGGTCGGAGTCGCGCACCGACGACACTTCCGGGTTGGTGACGATGACCGCCTCGTCGGCGAAGCGCATGGCGAGCTGGGCGCCGCGCTCGATGCCGGCAGGGCTGTCGCAGAAGACGTAGTCGAACACAGAACGCAGCCGGGCGATGACTTCGGCCACGCCCTCTTCGGTCAGCGCGTCCTTGTCGCGCGTCTGCGAGGCGGGCAGCAGATAGAGCGTCTCCAGCCGCTTGTCGCGGATCAGCGCCTGCGACAGCTTCGCCGAGCCCTGGATGACGTTGACGAGGTCGAACACCACGCGGCGCTCGGCGCCCATGATGAGGTCGAGGTTCCTCAGGCCGACGTCGAAATCGACCAGCGCCACCTTCTTGCCCGTCTTGGCCACGGCGGCGCCGAGCGCGGCCGTCGAGGTCGTCTTGCCGACGCCCCCCTTGCCCGATGTGACCACGACTACCTTGCCCATATATCCAGCCTCCATTGGCGGTTTTTATTCTCTGGCCGTGCGCGGCACGGCGGACTCGTTGATAACTTTGGCACGCGAAACCGGTCCGAAGCTTGCGGCCTGAAAACTCAGCCGAGCGGCACCACGCACAGCGCATCGTTGTCAAGGAAGGCCTGCACGGCCTTGCCGCGCGAGACGCCCTCCATCTCCTCGGCCGTGGTGTACCAGCCGTCGACGGCGAGCAGCTCGGCCTCGTTCTTGCGGCAGAAGATGCGCGCCGAAATATTGCCTTCGGAACCCGCGATCGCGCGGCCGCGCAAGGTGCCATAGACATGGATCGAGCCGCCGGCGACAATTTCCGAGCCGGACGCGACCGAGCCCAGCACGATCACGTCGCCATGCGGATGGAAGACCGACTGCCCGGAGCGGATCGGCGCCTTGATCATCAAAGTGCCGGCCGAAGGCGCCGGAACAGCGCCCTGCCCGGGCTTTTCCGCTTCTGCCTGGGCCGGCTCGATCCTGACTGCTTCCAGCCTCGCCAGCTCGGGGTCGACCGGTTCATCGCCGGACATCTCGATAGGAGAAACTTCCGCCTGCGCCACCTCCGTGGCCAACTGGGTCATCTGGATAGCCTGCACCCGCTCCCCTGCGGCGGTCATTTCGAGTTCTTCCGCTCGCGCCTTGCGGGCTGCCCGGCCGAGCAGTCCCTCGGCGGTCGCCTCCTTGGCGCCGGCGAGCAGAGGCGGCAAATCAGGCCCGAGCTCGGCGCCGTCCAGCTCGATGGCATAGACGCGGATGCCGCGCGAGCCGAGCACGCCGACGAGGGCGACGATCTCCTCCGGTCCCGGCTGCAGGGCGTTCAGATCCAGCACCACCGGGCGCCCGTTGAAATAGCCCGGCGAGTTGGCGATCCAGTGATCCAGCCCTTCCAGCCAGTCGGCGATCGGCGCCTCCGGCGTCAACGTGAAAGCGACGAAGGAACGGGCGCGGAAGCGGATCGATTTGTTGTGCAAAGGGGCGGCGAAGGTCACGTCCAAGCGAATCCTTACTCAATGGTTAAAGGGTGCCGGGGCAATGGTTAACAAAAGGTTAATTTTGGGGATCGGAGCCGTTAACAGCTGATGCGGCTAAGTTCTGTGGCAGCGCGGTCACAGCGCCGGCCGTGGAGCCGCCAATGAGCTGAGCCCGACCGGCCAAGCATGTGAAGCGCCTGATGTACGAAGCGATGTGCGCGGACCATCCTCTTGCTCGAGACTTTCCACTTTTCAGGAAGGAGCCGGGCATGGGCGCCGATCGGGAAAGCAGCACGCGAGCAGGCAAGACGGGTGCTGCCATGGCGGCGTTGATGTTGCTTGCAGGATGCATGACGCACCAGCCGACTGGCACGGACGCCGGACGAGCAGCATAGACCAATGGCTGACGACCGACGACGCCGACAAGGTGGTCAGCGCGATGAGCGCCAAGGGCATGATGCCGGCGACCATCGACTGCCGGTTCGCCGACACCACGCCTGGCAAGGTGGCCTACCGCTCGAAATTCACCTGGAACGCGCCCCGGCCAACACCCGCTACCACTGGGAAGTCGGCGACCCGACCTATCTCGCGAGCAAGGATGTCGCATCCAGCAGGACCGGCCCGCGGCGGGTGTTTGCGAAGACCGTGCGGGATGCGGCGAGCGGGCAGAAGGTCGGGTGCTCGATCTGGACGAGCGGTAATTAGGGAAGCGAATTGTGCCGGCCGGCGACGGACACGGCTACGATTTCCCGACTTTAAGCGCCTTCGCCTCTCTAACGAGGGACGGCCAATTCAAACCGACAAAACGGATGAGTTCGAGCGCCTGAGCTTCGGTGATGCCCGTCTGATGCATCAGCCTTTTGACGATGTCGTCAAATGTAGGCTGGCCGTTATCGTTCGCCATAAGGCATCCCCTTGGTATTCAATGGCTCTCATTTGTAACGGTTCCACTGGCCAGACAGGAAACAAAGGCGCAGAGTACGATCTCGCTGGTGCGGCGAGGACAGTCCGGCTTGACCTCTTGCTAAGTGGGTCGGGCTGTCCAGGAGACTGTCCTTGGCTGCATCACGCGAACGGAGCTTTGCTTGCAGCTGGTTCCGCACCAACTGCCTGACGTCGTACCACTCGACCCTATCTCCCATTCCCTCCGACAGTCCCACAACAAACAGTGGTTGCTATGTTGCGCGCCCCGGCCTAAGCGCAGTGATGGCAAATGAAAAATTCGACCAGCCGGTAACGATCATCGCTGATCCGGCCGGGGGGCAGGAGACAATCGGCGACGCGGCCGCCTGCCTGGACTTCCTGCTCAGAAGATGGCGCGGCAAACGCAGCGAAAAGCATCGAGCGGCCATTCAGGCCTGCGCGGATACGAATAGTGGGCGCCGTCCGGCCTCATTCGCGCGAAAGGCGTTCATAGTCGCCGCCCGCGAGGCCGCTATTCTGGTAACCTCCTAAGACTCCTCGCGCGACCTGAAATTCCTGCTTTCAATATCGATGATGTCGCCGCAATTTTCGCACTCCATCTGGGTGTGAGTGCGAATCCAGCCGACGCGTGTTTTGGCCTGGTGGTGGCACCGAGGGCATTCGACATCGATTTCGAAGTGGTCGGACTCTCGCTTTGTCATCGCAGTCCCAAGGCTGGCCTGACGCGGCATCATCCGTTGTCAGTATTCCGCTCGCGCTCGTTTTCCTGCTCCACTACCTTGCCTTTCACCTCTTTGGCAGCGAGCTTCGCCTCTTTCTTTGCCGCTTTCGCCTGATCGCGCTTGCTGCGCTCGTATCGATAGTTGGGCTTCATCGCCATGGCATTTCTCCCGCTGGATCATTGTACGGCTTGGATTTGGGTACGCCTGGGGTCGCAACCGGTCACAGGATAGAAGGCCCAAACGAAAGGTGGCGGAATATCAAATCAGCCGATTGCGGTCTGCGATCTCGCGCGCCCGCCTGATTGTCCCGTCGGTGTCCGCGAGTTTGCGCCGTGCTGCCTCGTCCTTCCTGATCGTCAGCCGCACTGACATGATATCCGAGTGCCTCACGACCGGCTTGATCGCAACCGGCGGCGCCTCGGGGGTTTTCATCGAACGCATCGGCGTTGTCCTTTCACGTAAGACGACAGCCAGGGGGTGAGGACTGCCAGCCGCCGCATCGCTTGCCTGCATGCTCGTTCTTTCGATATCGCCTCCCCGCCTATCGGAAACCGGTGGAGGTCAAGGTGTAGGAGTTCCGTCGCTCGCGCGCATAAGCTTTGCTTGCGGCGTCTTGGATGGAACTGCGCAACGCGTCGAATGCCGAAAGGTACGCGTTCTCGGCAGTTTCTCTGCCGCCAGGATGGTCGCCAAATGTGCCTAATGCCTCTACTTCGACGAAAAAGCGGACCTGGAACATACCGTCATGCCCAATGAAGCATACGGCGTTCCGCGTCTCGTCGAAACTTCGGCTGGGATTTGGAAAGGCAAGCGTCATGTTTGATCTGCCCGCATTTCGGTATGCTCAAGAGCCAACCGGATCCCATTCCATTCCTTTCGGCCCTCGGCATTGCGACGATTGAGATCCAACATCTTTCTCGTCGCATGCGCATGGGTAAGACCGACCATCGGAACGCCGTCGACATAGGCGGGAATTCCCGTGAAGACGTGGTAGACGGTCCAGGAATGATCAAATTCGACGCGGCGCCCATATTGAAGGTCGCTGAAGTCATGGCCCAAGATGCCGCCGTTATATCGCGAGCCCCCGAATACGGCATTTTGAACCCGCTCGATTTCGTCGTTGGAGATGGTTCTGTTCATATCCGTCCTTCCCCGCCTCCCTGCGCGGCAATGATCTCCGAATAGAGGGCTGCGCCATCGGCTTCGGAGATCGTGACGGCGTCCGGCCATTGCGGCATATTCAGCGTCCTCGCCAAGAGCCGAGCGATCGCGATGGCGTTATCGAGATCGGCCGCCAGCGCCGTCTCACGGCCGATGACGGCACGCGCGTCGTCGGCGACACGCGTGCGATAAAATTCGATCACGACCTTCATCGGGGTCCGCCGCGCCATCAGTCCTTGGCCTTCGCCTGGGCATTGATGACGGCGCACTCGATCTGGTTGCCAAACAGACTTTCCTGCTTCGGCTTCCTGGCCTCGCGGTTGGAACGCTTATGTGCCCTGGCCATGTCCGAACGTCCTTTCGATGAGGGCAATGCCATTGTCCGATGCCGGCGTCTCGACGCGCTCCAAACTGTCCTCGGTCACCACGCGCTCATGCGGTTCGCCGTCGCTGCGGATGCGGTATTGTGGGGAGCTTCCCTTTGGCGGCAGTGTGCCGGTGACACGATAGATTTCGTCAGTCTTCGGACCGGTGCCAACACCGCCCTTCAGCCGGACCGCTTGTCCGATGTCAAAAAGACGAGGGGGAGCCCCGTGCTGGATGGGGCGTGCGTTGCGTTGCAAGAGCGTTGTCATGATTGTCTCCGGTCCTCGACGAGGGCGGCCTCGAGCGTGGCCGGTTCGATCGGTACCATTTGCCGCGTGGACCCTTTTGCGGAGATCGCCGGCAGATGAACGAAGGCGGCCACGCGGCGCCATGCGCTGCGCGAAGCCCCTTCGAGGGATTCCTCGTCGAGATCGACGGGGTAGTCGCCGGGCGGCTGCGGCGCATCGAAGCCCGGCAGCATAAACGCCGCATTGAAGCGAACGACGGTCGGCGTGGTGCGAGTGGTCACTTGCGGCTTCCTGCGGAAACGCGCGCATGCGCCTTCCGCTTCAATTCCAGCCGAACCGCCGAAACGATGTCCGATGCTGCCAGTACATCCGTGGTCAACGCCGGCATCATTTCAGGGTTCAAACGAAGCGAGTTGCCGCGCCGGGAGCGGCGCAGTGCATTCGCTATCGAAAATTCGGAGGCGGATGGCGAGGCTTCACTGCGACGAAAGCCACCTCGACCAAATCAACGAATTTTATGTATGCACCCCAATTACGCTGCGAACAAGATGGCGGACGCTCTTTATTTTTCTTGGTTAAATAAAAAAGCGTCGCTTGGAGACTGAAAAACAAACAGAAATTGTTCTCATCCGCTCTGCTATTTTCCGAGCCTCGTAATTATTCCACCCGATATTTTTACGGAATCCAGCTGTCGATTTCGGCATTCCTATCTATCGCCCGCCAGGCCGTCTATAAAGACAGGCATCCTCGCCCTTGCCGACACAGGAAGAAGCACCCTTGAAATCCGCTCGCCCAAACAGCCGCGTTATCCGGCGCGCCGTTCCCGGCACCCGCCAGCACCTTGATATTCGAGGTCGTCTCCATGCCTGAACCGACGCCTCCCGCCTTCGGCAAACTCGGCGCCAAGGCGCCGGCCGCTGGCGTGGCGGAGCCAGTCAGATCCAAGCGCCTGGAGCATGCGGCGACACGTGGGCTGGCGAGTCTCTCTTCATACGGGCCGCTCGCCTTGAAGCTGTATGTGACATTGTGGATCGTCGCCTTGGCGGTGTCGGTATTTGTCATGGTGAAGGCCTGACAAGGCCGGCCCGTCGCCTGAGGCGCAAACGAAAAGGAATGTGAGCATGGCAAACCGTTACGCGCTTCGAATGGACCGACCAAACAGCTGGACCGTCTTCGACATCTTCACCGGCCAACCTGCCGAGGTCGAGCAGAAGATCATGGTGGGCATCAGGACACGCCGCGCCGAAAAGCTGGTTGTCGAACTGAACATCCAAGACGTCAAACGGCGGGAAGACGCTCACAGGACATCCTGATCCCGCCAAGGCGGGTGACTCACATGCTTTGCTGCATCTATAGGATAAGGATTCCTGGATGGAGCCAGCCAGCGTGAGCGACGACAACGCCCTCATCACCTCCCTTCGCATCCCCTGCGCCACCTCGACCATCTGGGGCGCCGCCGAGCTCGCATCGCACGATCCTGGCTTCGATGCCCGCAATTTCGGCGCCTCGGCGCTGGTGCGGCCGCGCGATGTCGAGGGTGTCGCGGCGCTGATGAAATTCTGCGCGAAGCACGGCATCAGCCTTGTCCCGCAGGGCGGGCGCACGGGGCTGGCGGGCGGGGCGACGACGTCCGAGGGGCAGGTAATCTGCGACCTTGGCGGGCTGAACCGGATCGAGGAGATCGACCCGTTCGCGCGCGTGGCGATCGTGCAGGCGGGCGTGACGCTCGGCGCGCTGCGGGAGGCGGCAGCCCGGCATGGGCTGGATCCGGGCATCGACCTTGCCGCGCGCGGCAGCGCCACGATCGGCGGCATGGTTTCCACCAATGCCGGCGGCGTCATGGCGTTTCGCAATGGCACGATGCGCCACCGCGTGCTCGGTCTGGAAGCCGTGCTGCCGGACGGGCGGGTGTTTTGCGATCTCACCCGGGTGCTCAAGACCAGCGCCGGCTATGATTTGAAACATCTCTTCATCGGCGCGGAGGGCACGCTGGGCATCGTCACCCGCGTGGCGGTGCGGCTCGATCCGGTTGCCGGCGCCAGCGCCACCGCGCTCGTCGGCGTGCCGGATGCCGCCAGCGCGCAGCGCATCGTGCGGCATTTTCTGGGCTCGACCAGCGCCCGGCTCACCGGCGCCGAGATCCTGTGGCGCAATTTCGCTTCGCTCATGCAGCGGGCGCTGAACTATGCGCCAGGCAGCCTGCCGCTCGACGCGCCCTGCCTTCTGGTGCTCGGGCTCGGCGCCGACAGCATCGAGGCGGCGCGACAAGTGCTTGAGGACGGATTGGCGGCGGTCTGGGAAGAGGCCGGCATCATCGACGGGCTGGTGGCGAGCTCCGAGGCGCAAGCCGCCGCGATATGGCGGCTGCGCGAGGAGACGGAGCAGATCGAGCGCGCGCATCCCAAGGCGCCCTCCTTCGATGTGTCCGTGTCTGGCGGCGCGCTGGATCAGTATGTGGCGCGCATCGAGGCGGGGCTGAAGACGCTCGACGCCTCTTACGCACCATACGTCTACGGCCATCTCGCCGACGGCAATCTGCACATCTCGATCAATTGCGACGGGCCGGTCTCGCATGACCGGCACGCGGCGATCGAGGACGTGCTTTACGAGGGTCTGCACGAGGCCGGCGGCTCGTTCTCGGCCGAGCACGGGGTCGGGCTGGAGAAGCGCGACGCCTATGAGCGGCACGCGGATCCGGTGAAGCGGGAATTGGCGAAGGCGATCAAGGAGATGATCGATCCGGGTAACGTGATGAATCCGGGGAAGGTCGTAGGGTGAGGTTGGCGGCCCTAGCCTTTCGGAGTGCGACTCTTCCCCTACTCGCACTGGCGGCGCGGACCGCCGTCGAAGGGCTGGTAGGAGTTGTCCTGCGGATCGTAGGAGCGGTAGCGGCTGAAGCAATAGTCTATGTGGTCGCCCGATACTGGGCGACCCGATGCCTGTTCCCGGGCGGCCTCTGCCTCGGGCGAAATCTCTTCCGGCGGGCCGCCATAGGTGGTGGCGTAGCCGTCGGCCGACGGGGCGTAGCCTTCCATCTCGGCCTGGTCGTCGCTCATCTGATCGTCGCTCGTCCGGTCGTCAGGCATGGCGTTCTGACGAGCGCTCGCTGCTGTCTGCTCATTCTGGCCTGCGCCCGTCGAGGCGGTGCGGTCGTCGCCAGGATCGTAATAGGGTGAGACGCAGGGGCGCAGCTCGCCGCTGTAGGAGCGGTAGCTGTTTTCCGCCGGGCGGTAGCTGCGATAGCGGGTGGCGCACCATTGCAGATGGGCGACGGGCAATTGCTGCTGCGCCTGCCGATCGATTGTCGCCGGCTGTTGGGCCACGTCGGCATCGGGCGCGGGCTGGCCCGGGCCAGAGACGTCGGGCAATGGTTGCAGTGGCGGCGCCGCGGCAGGCGCCGTGGCCCCGCCAAGCGCCGTCGTCTGCGTTCCGCTATCCGCCTTGGCCGGCTCGCCAGCCTTGGCGGGCGCAGCCACTACCTGTCGGGCGGGAATGCGTTGAAGGTTCTGTTCCTGCCGATCGACCGGCTGGGCGTCCTTCGTCCAGAGCTCGGAAACGCCGATCGCGGGCGTTGCCTGCCGCACCGGCTTGGCGGCGAGCAGCCAGGTGGCGAAGGCAAGCCCGCTGGCGAACACGGCCAGGGTCAGCACGAAGCCGCCGGCAATTCCCAACAAAGCCTTCACGCATCGCTCCTTCAGCCCCCGCTCATAGAATGCAGGGCGCGGGATGGAGTTCCTTGTGCTGCGCAATGGGGCCAAAGTCGGGCGCACGCGCAGTCGCCGGCAACGCAGATCGGGGCAGTCTAGACAACCACTTCCTTATACTCCCGCACCTTGCCGTCCTGGCCCGTGATCCGCCAGGTATCGCCGTCGCGGCCCTCGATATGGCTCGCCGCCAGCGCCACCTTGCCGCCGCCGTTCGGCAGGTCGATGACATAGGTCGGGTTGCAGATGCCGGAGAGGCGCAGGCGCAGTTCGGCGACCAGCGCCTGGCCTTCGGCAATCGTGGTGCGGCGGTGCGCCATGCCGCGCGCGAGGTCGCCGTGGTGCAGGTAATAGGGTTTTACGCCCAGCCGGTACATCAGTTCGCGGCAGAGCTGCTCCAGCACCTCGACTTTGTCGTTGACGCCTTTCAGGAGAACGCTCTGGTTGAGCAGCACGAAGCCAGCCTGCCGCATCGTGCGGCAAGCGGCTTCGGCCGCATCGGTGATCTCGCGCGCATGGTTGAAGTGGGTCACCACCGTTACCATCAGCCGGCCTTGCAATGCCTTGACCAGGCCGGACGTGATGCGCGACGGCAGCGCCACGGGCACGCGGGTGTGGATACGCAGCAGCCTTAGATGCGGGACCGCCTCCAGGCGGGCGCGGATTTCGGCCAGCGCCTTGTCCGGCAGCGACAGCGGATCGCCGCCGGTCAGGATCACCTCGCGGATTTCCTTGTGCCCGGCGATGTAGGCCAGCGCCGGCTCCAGCGCCTCGTTTGTGTAGCCGCGGCCGATCGAGGTCAGCGACTCTTTCCTGAAGCAGAAGCGGCAATAGACCGCGCATTGATAGGTGGGGAACAGAAGCACGCGGTCGGCATGGCGGTGCGTCAGCCTGGGCACCGGGCTGAAGCCATGGTCGCCGATCGGATCGTCGAGCTCGCCTTCGGCGGCGACCAGTTCGTCGGGCGACGGTATCACCTGGGCGCGGATCGGATCGTTGGGGTCGTTCCAGTCGATCAGGTCGAGATAGGGTTTTGGCACGCGCACCTTGTGCGCGGCCGCGGCTTCCTGCGCGGCGGCGCGCTCGGCCGGCGAGAGCGGCAGGGACGCGAGGTCGCGGACATGGCGCACGCCGGCGCGGATATCGTCCTGCCAGGCGGCGGGAGCCGGTTGTTTGAGGTCGGTGGTCATTGAAGTCCCGAGACAGATTTGCGCGGGGTATCGGCTGTATGGATCATAGGGTCAATGGTTGGCGTGATCGCGGGCCACTCTTCGGCGGCACCGCCAACGCTTCGTCATCCTCGGGCTTGACCCCAGGATGACGATGACGACACGCTGCGATCCTTCCCTCACCTTTCAAACTTCGCTATCGCCTCCGCCGTCACCGGGGTGAAGAAATTCACCAGATTGCCGTCGGGACCGCGAAACAGCAGCGAGCGGTTGCCCCATGGCATGGTGGTGGGCGCCTGTACAAGCGCGCCGCCCAGGCTCTCGGAAAGCCTGCCGTACTGTTCGTCGACGTCGGCGACGCGGAACTCGATGATCGCAGTGCGATTTGATGCCGGGCTTGCCACGTGGTCGCCGCCGAAGAGCTGAAGCGTGCGCGTGCTGCCGATCGCCAACGCGCCGGCCGCGGTGACGAGCTCGGCGAAATCCTCGGTATAGAGCGTGAGCTTGATGCCCGTGACCGTCTCGTAGAAGGCGACGAGCCGCTTGACGTCGGCGGTGATGATGCGGGTCGAAACGAAATTCATCTGGTCTTCTCCGTGGACTGGCCGACGAAGAAATCCTCGCGGCTGGACGCGCCCGTTCAGGCACCCTGCCCCGACTTGTGGACCAGGCCTGCTGCCACCATAGTGGCAACAGGAGATATGCCTTGCGCCGCGCCGAGAGACTGTTCCAGATCATCCAGATCCTGCGGCGATCGAGCCGGCCGATCACCGCCGGCCAGATCGCCGAAGAGCTCGAAATCTCGCGCCGCTCGGTCTATCGCGACATCGCCGACCTCATCGGGCAGCGCGTGCCGATCCAGGGCGAGGCCGGCCTAGGCTATGTGCTCGACCGCGAT
Source organism: Mesorhizobium sp. B4-1-1 (assembly GCF_006439375.1). Lineage (NCBI taxonomy): Bacteria > Pseudomonadati > Pseudomonadota > Alphaproteobacteria > Hyphomicrobiales > Phyllobacteriaceae > Mesorhizobium > Mesorhizobium sp. B4-1-1. Next base: position 40,750 of record NZ_VFTH01000008.1, on the reverse strand, counting down.
TACGACATGCCGCCGCTGATGCTGACGCCGGACGAACTGGAGGCGGCAGTGCTCGGCGCGCAATGGGTGGCCGACAAGGGCGATGCGGCGCTGGCGGGCGCGGCGCGCGACCTGATCGCCAAAATCGCCACCGTCGTGCCCGAGCGGCTGCGCCCTTTCGTCAGCAATCCAACCGTCGGCGCGCCGCTCAGCCGCGCGAGCCTGCCCGACGGGCTGGATATTTCGCAGGCGCGGGCCTCCATCCGCAACGGCCACAAGATCCGAATCCGCTACCGCAGCGAACAGGGCGAAGAGAGCGAGCGCGTCGTCTGGCCGACCATGATCGGCTATGCCGAAACGGTGCGGCTGCTCGCCGCCTGGTGCGAGCTGCGCCAGGATTTCCGCCATTTCCGCACCGACCGGATATCCGCCGCGACTTTTCTCGACGAGCGCATCGGCTGCCGGCCGGCTGAGCTGCGCGGCCGCTGGAAGCGGCACATGGAAGCGCAGGGAATTCAACTGCCGCAAGGCTAGCTGGCCACTAACTTGCTGGTCGCAAGGGCTTGAGCGGCGAAAGCTGGCGTTCCTCCGCGCAACCGTCGTCGCCTGCCTCACTCTCGACTTTCGCCGCAATCGACCCGCGCCCCCTTTTCATGCAATCTCGCCCAGCGGCGATAATGGGGAGATGATCCGCCGCCGAGGGAGGATTGCCATGACCAAGACGCAAGCGCTGCCGCGCTATGAGGATGCCGTTGCGCAATTCCGCATCGAGGACGAGATCGCGCGCCTTCATGGCGACCCGGCCACCGGCATCAACGCCTATGTCGAATGCTGCGGTCGCTACACGGGCGAGAGCCGGCTGGCGCTCCGCGCGATCTCGGTCGGCGGGGAATTGCGCGAATATTCCTTCGACGACCTCGCCGACATGTCCGGCCGCGTCGGCACAATGCTGAAGGAGCTTGGCGTACGGCCCGGCGATGTCGTCGCGGGCATGCTGCCGCGCATACCCGAGCTGGTGGCGTTGATCCTCGGCGCATGGCGCGTGGGCGCAGTCTACCAGCCCTTGTTCACTGCTTTCGGGCCGAAGGCGGTCGAGCATCGCCTGAATTACAGCAAGGCGAAGCTGGTGGTGACCAATCCCGCCAACCGCGCCAAGCTCGACGAAGTGGAGAACCGTCCGCGCGTCGCCACCATCCTTGGCCGCGGCGACACGCTGCCCGCCGACGACATCGATTTCCGTGCGGCGCTCGCGACCGCCTCCTCCGACTGCGAGCCCGTGATGCGTAAGGGCCCGGACCTGTTCATGATGATGTCGACCTCCGGCACCACCGGGCACCCGAAGGGCGTGCCGGTGCCGCTTAGCGCGCTCACTGCCTTCAGCGCCTATATGCGCGACGCGATCGGGCTCACGCCCGACGACATCTTCTGGAACATCGCCGATCCCGGCTGGGCCTATGGGCTCTACTACGCCATCACGGGGCCGTTGCAACTCGGCATCGCCACCACCTTCTACGAAGGCGCCTTCAACGCCAAATCGACTTACGACATCATCGAGCGCCTGGGTATCACCAGCCTTACCGGCTCGCCGACGGCTTATCGCCTGCTGATGGCGGAAGGCCCCGAAGCCGCCTCCCGCGTCAAGGGCAGGCTGCGCGTGGTGAGCAGCGCCGGCGAACCGCTCAACCCGGAAGTGATCCGCTGGTTCGACGCCAACCTCGCGGCGCCGATCCACGACCATTACGGCCAGACCGAGAACGGCATGATGGTCAACAACCATCACGGGCTTAAGCATCTTGTTCGCGCGGGCTCGGCCGGTTTCGCCATGCCGGGCTACCGCATGGTGGTGCTGGATGACGAAGGCAACGAGCTCGGCCCTAACCAGCCCGGCGTGCTCGCGGTCGATATCGCCAGATCGCCGCTGCGCTGGTTCGGCGGCTACCACGAGGCAGAGACGCCGGCGATCATTGGCGGCTATTACCGCACCGGCGACACGGTGGAATATGAGCCGGACGGCTCAGTCTCCTTCATCGGCCGGGCCGACGACGTCATCACCTCGTCCGGCTACCGCATCGGGCCGTTCGATGTCGAAAGCGCGCTGATAGAACATCCGGCGGTGAACGAGGCGGCGGTGGTCGGCGTGCCCGATCCGCAACGCACCGAGATCGTCAAGGCCTTCGTGGTGCTGGCGCCCGCCTTCAAGGGTAGCGAGGCGCTCGCCGAAGAACTTGCCCAGCATGTGAAGAAGCGGCTGTCGGCGCATTCCTATCCGCGCGAAGTCGAGTTCGTCAGCGAACTGCCGAAGACGCCAAGCGGCAAGATCCAGCGGTTCCTGCTGCGGAAGGCCGAGGTGGAGAAGCGCAAAGCGGAATAAAGATTTGCCGCTGCCACGATTTCCGCCACGCAAAAGCCGCCAAGTCGGGCGATGGCTCGCAAGGGCTCTTGATCGCTTACCTTGGGGTGCAGCATGCGGTTGGTCTTAACGCTTCTCTTTGCACTGGCGGGCAGCACGGCGCTCGCCGCCTCGCCGGAAGACGATTACGTCGCGGCGCGCGACAAGGCGATTGCCGACATCACCGCGCAGGAAAGCGCGAACACCGCAATCGAAACCATCGATGCCCAGAACGAGAAGGCGCTGGCCGATCTGCAGCAGCGTCTCGCCGCCATTCTCGGCCCGCTTTCGGTCAAGGATTTTCCGGCGGCCGGCACTATTAACGTTCAAAGCCTCAACGCCTCCGATATCGGCTACGGCATGCTGGACGGGCTGCGATATGCGCAGAGCGACGACGGCCCAAGCATCGTGGCCTCGACGCGCGGGCTGACCGATCGCTGGCTCAAGTCCAAATCGGCCGAAGCGGAAGCGGATTTCAAGCTGCCCGCCGACATTGGCGCGGCATTGAAGCTCGACAGTTTCTACACCCAGGCCATCGGCAGCGACGCGGCATTCTCCGGCACGCTCGACTTTTCGCTGAAGAAGCCCGACGGCGCCGATGCGGTGGTCGCCCGGCTCGGTGGCTGGACCCAGGATGTCGGACCGATCTACGACCAGCATGTCGTCGTGGCGGTCGTGAAGGGCGATCGCGTGCTGATTGCGGAAGCGCCCGCCTCGCCCGCCGTGCCGAAGATCGCGGCCTGCGATTCGCTGTGGGCAGCCGCCGACGCCGCCGCGCAGAAAGCCCAGCAAGCCGACCAGGGCTCGGACCAGGACGACCCGCAGGCTTCCGATCCCGCCAACGCCGCCTGGGAAAAGGGCGACGCCGATTACCGCGCCTGCATGGCCCAGCGCCTGCCCGGCGATCCGTCCTTCCCGGCCCTGCTCAAGCAGGCGCAGGACCTAGCCGACGGCATGGCCGGGAAATAGTCCGCCAGGGCAATTCCAGGAAAGCACAGCGGCTTTCCATGTGGAATTGCGTCAAACCAAGGAGATAGAGCGGGTCGGCGCTATCGAAGCCGAACCGCTCGAAGCCTCAGCCTCCGTTCGCCCGCATGTTGCGTCGGGGAACACGCCGCGCGGCGGGGCGCGCCGTTTCCGCGATAATCCCATTGGCCTGGGGCGGGGCATCCTTGCGCGACCTTGCGTCGGTCACCCGATGCAGCCGCTCGTAAGGCAGCAATTCCCGGATGCGGGCATTGAGCGCTTCGACCTCCGCGTGCAGATCCTCGCATTCCTGCTTCTGGATATCGAGTTGGATCTGCTCGGACGCCTGCTGCAGCGAAAGCTGTGAGAGATTGGTGCTGACCGCGGACAGGTTCTTCTTGTCGGCTTCGCTCTCGTCCTTGAGAACGGCGAGCCTTTCCTCTGCGATCTGGCGTTCGGTGACGGCATCGCTCAACTGCGCCTTGAGCCTGGCGATCTCGGCCGTGGCTTCGCCATTGTCGATCGAGACCTGATCCAGACGCGACTGCAGTTCCTGTATCTCGGAACGCAAACCGCGGATTTCCGCCTGGCCGCGCGTCAATTCGGCGGCACTGTCGCTTTCGGCGATCCGCGCCATCTCGGCTGTTTCGGCAAGCTTGGCCTGCGTTGCCTCCAGCGTCTTCTGCAGCCGGGTTTCTTCCTTTTCGTGATTGCCGAGTTGAGCCATCAGCTCGGCAATATGGGCGGTTTGGCTGGCGTGGGTTGCCGCGAACTCGTCGAACTTGTGCCGGGCCTCCGCCTCGCGCTTTTGCGCCTGCTCCAGATCGACCGAGAGGCCGACCTGCTTTTCGCGCAGCAGCTTGTTCTCGGCGCCGCGTCTGTCGAGTTCTACCGTTTTGGCCGCCAGAGCCTTGGCGATCTCGCCGAACTCCGCCTCGCGCCTGGTGCTCTCATTGCCCATCTCCACCAGCTCCAGGCGCACGGCCGCAAGCGCTGAGCGCAGTTGCTCCCGGTCCTGGACGAGGCTCGCCTCGCGCTGCTGCCACACCTCGGCCGCGCCGTCGCGTTCGCGCTGCCTGCGGGCGGCGTCAAGCAATTGTTCTGAAAGCGTTTTGTGTTCCGCGGTGAGAGCGAGATTTGCCAGCTCCAGCTCGTTCGAGCGCAGCACATCGCGATGGAAGACGTTGAGGACTTCGCGCGTCATATGATGCGCGGTGGCGATCTCGGCGAGTTTCGCCTCGATCTCCTGCAGATGGCCCTGGCCATCCCGGAAAAGCCCTGCGACCGCCTCCAACGCAGCGAGCCGCGTCTGGGTATGCGGCGTCAGCCGCGACGGAGTTGCGTCGGGTTGCTCTTCGGGCGGCGGATTCTCGTCGCTCGCCACCAGTTCGTGGCCGGCAACGGCACCGTCCTCTGACGGGGGCTGTTCATCATCCTTAAGAACGTCCTCGAATGCTTCCGCCAGATCCGATTGGAGTTCCTGAAATTCCTTATCGACGTCCTCGGCCCGCTTGATCAGAGACTTGAAATTCATCACTGCACATCCCTTACGACGACACACCTTTACGCTCGCCCCTGGCGTACTTAACGAATTGCTAATCTATCCCTTTACCTTCCGTTCGGGAAGCCTGTGCAAAGGAAACCAGAATTAAGGTTATCGCCGGTCCCAACCTTATGCGGTTCCGCCCTAGGTGATCCCTCTTCCGCTCCTAACATATGTTAGTTTTCTCTCTGGGCAGGCGCTGGAAGCATGCGCAGCAAAAGGGAAAGACAGCGAGCTGCTTGTCATCATTCACATGACTGATAGGAAGACTTTCAAAGCCACAAACGAGCACTAAAAACCGAATTCCCCTGCCTCGCGATCGCAAAGCGTTCGATGGAGTTGGCTTTCCACATACCTCTCGCCGCCTCTTGTTGCCTTCCCCTCGCATCCCGATATTGTCTTGCCGAAGCCGGCCCCGCCCGGGCCGCGGCACAATTGAACAATCGTGGGATGAAATCCTGAACGCTTCTGGCGCGTCAGGCAGAGTGGAGATTTGGGAAAGTCGAGATGACGGATCAGAATACGGAAACCAGGACATTCGAGGCGGACGTCTCGCGGCTGCTGCACATGATGGTGCATTCGGTCTATTCGGACCGTGACGTCTTCCTGCGCGAGCTGATCTCCAACGCGGCCGACGCCTGCGAGAAGCTGCGCTTCGAGGCGGTAAGCCGGCCCGAGCTTCTGGGCGACGATGCCAAGCCGCGCATCACCATCGCCGCCGATCCGGACAACAGAGAGCTTGTCGTCGAGGACAACGGCATCGGCATGAGCCGCGACGAGATGGCGGAGGCGCTGGGCACCATCGCGCGCTCCGGCACACGCGCCTTCCTGGAGCGCGTAGAGGCCGGCAAGGCGGCGGAAGACACGCAGCTCATCGGCCAGTTCGGCGTCGGCTTCTATTCCGCCTTCATGGTCGCCGACCGGGTCGGCGTCATCAGCCGCCAGGCCGGCAGCGACGAGGCCTTCCGCTGGTCGTCCGACGGCAAGGGCACCTATGAAATCGCGCCGGTGCCGCTCGAGGCGGCGCCCAGGCGCGGCACCCGCGTGGTGCTGCATCTGATGGAGGACGCCTCTTCCTACACCACGCCCTACCGGCTCGAGGGCCTGGCGAAGTCGCAGTCGGGCCATGTGCCGGTGCCGATCACGCTTGTCGAGAAGCCCGGCGCCGAGCCGCGCGACATCGCAGACGGCACGGCGCTCTGGGTTCGGCAGAAAAGCGAGATCAAGCCGGAGGAATACACCGACTTTTACCGCAGCATCGCCGGACAGTATGACGAGCCCGCCTCGACCATCCATTTCCGCGCCGAGGGCCGGCAGGAATACAGCGTGCTCGCCTTCGTGCCCGGATCGCGGCCGTTCGACCTGTTCGACCAGGACCGCAAGGGCGGCATGAAGCTCTATGTACGGCGCGTCTTCATCACCGACGATACCGATGTGCTGCCGCGCTACCTGCGCTTCGTGCGCGGCCTCGTCGATTCCGCCGACCTGCCGCTCAATGTTTCGCGCGAGATGATCCAGGAAAGCCCCCTGCTCGCCTCGATCCGCAAGGGCGTGACCAACCGCGTTGTCGGCGACCTCCTAAAGCTCGCCGACAACGATGCCGAAGCCTACGCGAAAATCTGGGAGAATTTCGGAGTCGTCCTCAAGGAAGGTCTTTATGAGGATTACGAACGGCGCGAGCAATTGCTGAAGCTTGCCCGCTTCCGCTCGACCGCGTCTGGCGAAGGCTGGCGCAGCCTTGCCGACTATGTTGGAGCGATGAAGGAAGGCCAGAAGGCGATCTTCTTCATGGCCGGCGACGACCGCGCCCGGCTGGAGGCCTCGCCGCAGTTGGAAGGGTTTCGCGCACGCGGTATCGAGGTGCTATTGCTCACCGACCCGGTCGACAGTTTCTGGGTAACGATGGCGCCGGAGTTCGACGGCAAGCCGTTCAAGTCGGTGACGCAGGGCGCGGCCGAGCTTGCCGATGTCGCGCTGCCCGAGGACGCAGCAAAACCGGACACCGAGACGTCATCCGACATCGCGACGTTCCTTGCCTTCGTGAAGACCACGCTTGGCGAGGAGGTGTCGGACGTGAAGGCCTCCGACCGGCTGACCGAAAGCGCCGTCTGCCTGGTCGCGCCGGAGCATGGCCCGGACCGCCAGTTCGAACGTCTGCTCAACGCCGCCGGCCGGCTCGAGAAGGCCGCCAAACCGATCCTCGAGATCAACCCGCGCCACGAGCGCGTGGCGGCGCTGGCAAAGCTCGGCGACGACGAGAAGGCGTTCAAGGAAGACGCCGCGCATCTGCTCTACGACGAAGCGCGCGTGCTCGACGGCGACAAGCCGGCCGACGCCAAGGCCTTCTCGGCGCGCCTGGCGCGGCTGATCGATCGCGGGCTCGCGAAGGGGTGATGAGGCCCCTACCGAGATGCGCCGCCCGTGCCTCGTCATCCTGGGGCGAAGCAAGGAGCGCAGCGACGAGCGCAGACCCTAGGATCCATGCCATGACGCTAAGGCGTTGCAGCGGTTACAGAATTCTGCACCGCTGAGCTCTACGACAGGTGTCGCGGCATGGATTCTCGGGTCAAGCCCGAGAATGACGAACGGAAAGGCGTCGGCGCCAAACACCACCGGAAGTTGGCACATTGCCGATGATGTACCAAGCGTTACCGTAGGCTCGCGAAACGAACGGCAGGAGCTCCTATGAAGCGCATCGTTCTGGTCAGGCACTCGGAAGAACCGGGGGACGATCATGTCCAGACGACGCTTGAGGCGTACGGCCATGCGATCACGACCGCGATGCCGTTCAAGGGCGATCCGATCGACCTCGGGTCCGTCGATGGGGCGGTGATCTATGGCGGTCCGTTCAACGTCTTCGACACCGACATACACCCGTTCCTAAACGACGAAGCCGCGCTGATCGAGCACTGCCTGGACAACGACCTGCCGCTGCTCGGCATCTGCCAAGGCGCGCAGCAGATCGCCTGGCATCTCGGCGCCGATGTCGGGCCGGTGGAAAGCGGCATCAGGGAGTTCGGCTATTTCGAGATCACGCCGACGGCCGAGGCCGGCGACTTCCTCGATCGGCCGCTCTACCTGCCGCAAAACCACTTTCATACTTTCGCCGTTCCGGCCGGCGCCGTGCATCTCGCCTCGAGCGACACGTTCCCCAATCAGGCGTTCCGGATCGGCGAGAAGACCTACGCTTTGCAATTCCATGCCGAGCAGGGTCCGGCCGGCTTTCGCCGCTGGCAGGAACGGCAAGGCGCGCCCTACGGAACGCTCGGCGCGCAGGGCCGGGACGAACAGGACAGGTTGATGGCGGCCCACCACGCAGCCCAGCTTGCCTGGTTCAGCGGCTTCGTGACCAAGCTGTTCGGCTGAGGCGCTTTTGGTGGGAGTTCGCGCATGACCATAGACGGCGTCTGCGATCCGCGTTTTGCCGGAGTGCGCGATGCGTTCGCCTGGTGTTTCGCTCAAGGCCTCGAGCATGGCGGCGGCGTCTCGGTCGTGATCCGCGGCAGGACCGTCGTCGACCTCTGGGGCGGCCATGCGGATGCCGCGCGCACCTGCCCGTGGCGGCGTGACACGCTGGTCAACGTCTGGTCTTCGACCAAGGGCGTCGTGGCGCTGGCGATCGCGATGCTGGTGGAGCGCGGCAAGCTGGATTATGCCGCACCGGTGGCGCGCTATTGGCCGGAATTCGCGGCCGGCGGCAAGGAACGCATCACGCTCGACCAGGTGATGTCGCACCAGTCCGGGCTGAACGGTCTCGCCGTGCCGATGGATGAGGCCGGCCTGCTCGCCTGGGCGCCCTATGCCGACGCGCTTGCCGCCATGTCGCCGCTATGGGAGCCCGGCAGCCGCTGCGTCTATCACGCCCTCACCTACGGCCATCTTGCCGGCGAGGTGCTGCGGCGCGTCGACGGACGCAGCATCGGCGGCTTCATCGCGGAAGAGATCGGAGTCCCGCTTGGTGCCGATTTCCATGTGGGCCTGCCGGAGCTCGAGGATTCCCGCGCAGCCGAGATGATAGAGGGTCCGAAGACGTCCGATTGGGTCGACTTCGTGCGCGCCTCTCCCTTTCCCCACGCATGCGACAACCCAACGCCCCGCGCATTGGCGCCCAACGACCGCGCCTGGCGCGCCGCCGAGGTGCCGGGCGGCAACGGCCAGTCCACCGCGCACGCGCTGGCGCGTATCTACGGCATGATGGCGGCGGGCGGGAGCTTCGAGGGCAAGCCCCTGATCGGCCGCGCGACGATCGAAGAAGCCACGAGGCCGCGCTTTCGCGGCATGGACGACAGCTTCGCGCTGCCGGCTGCCTTCGCCGCCGGCTATCAGATCGAGGATCCTGTCTATGCCGACCGCGCATCGCCGCAGACATTCGGCCATACCGGCTGGGGCGGCGCCATCGGCTTTGCCGACCCAGGCGCCGGCGTTGGGTTCGGCTATGTCACCAACCGCATGGTGGGTTTCGACGATGTGGACCTGCGCCGCAAAGCCCTGATCGACGCCGTCTACGACGCGCTCTGACGCCAGATGAAGCGCTGTCGGCCGAGGGCCGGCCCTGCCGCCTACCCTCTCAGCCCCGGCGCTTCCTGGCCGGTGCGCGCGACATATTCGGTATAGCCGCCGCCATAGGTGTGGATGCCGTCTGGCGTCAGTTCCAGCACACGGTTGGAGAGTGCCGCCAGGAAATGGCGGTCGTGCGAGACGAAGAGCATGGTGCCTTCATATTGCGACAGCGCCTCGATCAGCATTTGCTTGGTGGTGATGTCGAGATGGTTGGTCGGCTCGTCGAGCACTAGCAGGTTGGGCGGGTCGAACAGCATCAGCGCCATCACCAGCCGCGCCTTCTCGCCGCCCGAGAGCACGCGGCACTTCTTCTCGATCTCGTCGCCGGAAAAGCCGAAGCAGCCGGCAAGCGCGCGCAGCGGCGCCTGGCCGGCCTGCGGAAACGAGTCCTCCAGCGTCTGGAAGACGGTGCGCTCGCCATCGAGCAGCTCCATGGCATGCTGGGCGAAATAGCCCATCTTGACGCTCGGGCCGCGCGCGACGGAGCCCTCGTCCGGCTCGGAGGCGCCGGCGACCAGCTTCAGAAGCGTCGACTTGCCGGCGCCGTTGACGCCCATCACGCACCAGCGCTCGCGGCGGCGGATCTGAAAGTCGAGGCCCGAATAGATATTGCGGCTGCCATAAGCCTTGTGGATGCCCTTCAGCGTCGCCACGTCCTCGCCGCATCGCGGCGCCGGCTGGAATTCGAAGGCAACCGTCTGGCGGCGCTTCGGCGGTTCGACGCGGTCGATCTTGTCGAGCTTCTTCACCCTGCTCTGCACCTGGGCGGCATGGGAAGCGCGCGCCTTGAAACGCTCGATGAAGGCGATCTCCTTGGCCAGCATCGCCTGCTGGCGCTCGAACTGCGCCTGCAACTGCTTGTCGGCCAGCGCGCGCTGCTCCTGGTAGAATTCGTAATTGCCTGAATAGGAGGTCAGCGCGCCGGCGTCGATCTCGATGATCTTGTTGACGATGCGGTTCATGAACTCGCGGTCGTGCGAGGTCATGAGCAGCGCGCCGTCATAGTCCTTGAGGAATTTCTCCAGCCAGATCAGGCTTTCGAGGTCGAGATGGTTCGACGGCTCGTCGAGCAGCATGACGTCGGGCCGCATCAGGAGGATACGGGCGAGCGCGACGCGCATCTTCCAGCCGCCGGAGAGTTTCGAAACGTCGCCGTCCATCATCTCCTGGCTGAAGCCGAGGCCGTCGAGCACCTCGCGGGCGCGGCCGTCCAGCGCATAGCCGTCGAGTTCCTCGAAGCGGTGCTGCAGTTCACCGTAGCGCTCGATGATCTCATCCATCTCGTCGGCGCGGTCGGGATCGCCCATGGCGTGTTCGAGCTCGCGCATCTCGGCGGCCACCGCGCTGACCGGCCCTGCGCCTTCCATGACCTCGGCGACAGCGCTCAAACCGCCCATGTCGCCGACATCTTGGCTGAAATAGCCGATGGTGACGCCGCGATCCACCGAGACCTGGCCCTCGTCCGGCTGCTCCTGGCCGATGATCATCCGGAACAAGGTCGTCTTGCCGGCGCCGTTCGGGCCGACCAGTCCGACCTTCTCGCCCTTCTGCAAGGCGGCCGAGGCTTCGATGAAGACGATCTGTCGGCCGTTCTGCTTGCCGATACTTTCGAGACGGATCATGGGCTCGTAGGGAGTAGGGAGTAGGGAGTAGGGAGTAGGGAGTAGGGCCAATAAGCGAATGCGCGGGATAAAGGAACCCCTTATCGCTTCTCGGCCTCGACGTAACCTACTGCCTACTGCCTACTCACCTCGCGTCATGGAAGATGATCCCGACCGTATGCCGCCGCCCTGACCGCAAGCGGCTCACGCCATGGCGCAGGTTGACGCGATAGTACCCCTTCGTGCCTTGCACCGGCCGGTTGTGAACCGCAAAGATCACCGCATCGCCGCGCTTCAGCGGCACCACCTCGGCGCGGCTTTGCATGCGCGGGCGCTGCTCGGTGAGCACGAATTCGCCGCCGGTGAAATCCTCACCCGGCTCGGACAACAGGACCGCCACCTGCAGCGGAAAGGCGAGCGCGCCGTAGAGGTCCTGATGCAGGCAGTTGAAGTCGCCGGGGCTGTATTGCAGCAGGAGCGGCGTCGGCCTCACCTGGCCTTCGTCGTGGCAGCGCTTCAGGAAGGCGGCGTGTTCGGCCGGATAACGCTGCGCCACGCCCATCTTCTCGTTCCAGTCATTGGCGACCGTGGCAAGTCGCGGATAAAGGGCCGAGCGCAGGCCCTCGATCAGGTCAGGCAGCGGATAGCGGAAATAGCGATACTCGCCCTTGCCGAAGCCGTGGCGGGCCATCACCACATGGCTGCGGAAATGTTCTTCATGCGGATAGAGCGCAGCTAGGTCGGCGCATTCCTCGGGCGCGAGCAGGTCCGGCATGACGGCGCAGCCATTGACGTTGAGCTCGGTGACCAGGACGCGCCAATCCTGCGCGACGACGCGGGCTTCGGTTGAGCGGCTGGCGCGTTTGGTGTTCACGGAATGGATGGTCATGGGTTGGCTCCATCGCTTGCTTGCCGAAGATGGGGCGAGCGACGGGGCCAAACCACCCGATTCATGGCAAAGTGGCGAGGCGCTCGAGCTGCCAATCTCCGTCCTTGCGGGGGAGATCAGCAGCTTCACTGCTGGCGATACGCCTCCAGCTCCGGATCGAGGTCCACCTTCACCGCATTGGTAAACACACATGTCGCCACCATGATGCCGGCGAAGGCAACGAGATTGACCAGGAGGGCCTCGTCATAGCGCGCCTTGAGCGCTGCCCAGACTTCATCGGGAACGGCATTGGCATCGGCGGCGACCGCCTTGCCGAACTTTGTCAGCAACGCCTCGTCGCCAGTAGGCCCGATCGCCTCGGGATCGAGGCCGTTGTCGATCAGCGCGCGGCGGAAGAAAGTAACCGGGATTTCTGCCCGCATCGCCTCCGCGATCGTCTTCGAGAACAGCCAGATGGCGCGGTCGTCGAGCGTTGGCTTCAGCAGATCGCGCAGCGTGAACCATTCGGCGTAGATGCGGTGGGCGGCCGGCGAGTGAAGCAGGATGCGCTTCATGTTGGTCATACGGCCGCGCAGCGCGAGCTCGCGGTCGTGCTCGGCGCGGATGTCGGCGGAAGCGGTCGCGTAGTCGATCGGCGAAAGATGCGCCATCGGCCTCACTCGAGCGTCGCGTGAAGTGCCGGCGCGCCGCGCAGCGTGTTTGAGACGGTGCAGATATCCTCGGCGTCCGCCAGGATCCGCTCTTTCGTCGCGGCATCGAGGTCGCCGGCGATCGTCAGGCGAATATTGAAGGTTTCCAGCCGCGACGGCTCGTCCTTCGCCTTGTCGCCGTTCACATCCGCCCTCACCTCGCCGAGCCGGTCGGCGACGCCGAGACGGGTGGCGGCGATGCGGGCGCTGAGCACCATGCAGGCGGCTAAGGAGGCATAGAGCAGATCGAGCGGACTGAAGCCGGGCGCGCTGACCTGCGTGACCACATCGACCGTGCCGCCGGTCGGTGTCGTGACCACCGGCAGGCCGCCCGGCGGCAGGACGGCGAGCGCGCCGGCGTTTCGGGTTCTGACTTTCAGGTCTGCCATCGCGTGGTCTCCAATTCGGAGACATTGATAGCGGACGGGAATTCACTGAGGCAATCGCCGAGGCAGGCCGTGGGCGATTGGCGTTTCCTCGCCCTCATAAAATGGGGGAGAGGTGGCTCGGTGAAGCCGAGACGAAGAGGGGGAGCGCCCTACGAAGGCCCCCTCTCCGTCCGCTTCGCGGACACCTCTCACCGCATCTGGCGGAGAGAGGAACCCAGTTCTGAAACGCTACTTCGTCAGATCGAGCGCCGCCGTCAGATCCCCCATCGGCGGTTGGTCGTTGTTGCGCAGCGCCTTGTCGCGGGCGACGATGCCGGGCAGCACCGGCAGGTCGTAGCGGGCGGTGATGAAGCGCAGGATCGAGGTGGTGTCGTACTGCGCGTGGTCGACCATGCCCATCTTCGCATAGGGCGAGATGATGAAGGCCGGGATGCGGTTGCCCGGGCCCCAGCGGTCGGCCTTGGGCGGCGTGACGTGATCCCAGAAGCCACCATTCTCATCATAGGTGATGACGACCAGCATATGGGCCCATTGTGGGCTCTTCTCCAGATGCGCGACGAGGTCGGCCAGATGCTGGTCGCCCGAGGTCACGTCGGCATAGCCGGCATGTTCGTTGAGGTTGCCCTGCGGCTTGTAGAAGGAAACCGCCGGCAGCTTGCCGTCGTCGATCGCCTTGATGAATTCGGTGCCGCCGAGGCCGCCGTCCTTGAGGTGCTCGGCCCGAGCGGGCGTGCCCGGCGCATAAGCGGCGAAATAGTTGAAGGGCTGGTGATGAAACTGGAAGTTGGGCACGGGCGTCGCGTTCTTGCCGTCGAGCGCCGCCTGCCAGGCACCTGCATACCAGGCCCAGGAAATGCCCTTGAGCGTCAGGAGGTCGCCGATGGTGATCTCGTGCTGTGGCGGCAGCGTGTTCGGCTGCGCCGGGTCGGCGAGCGCTGCGTCACCGCCTTCGGCCGGCTTGTTGTTGCTCGGCTGGTAGGGCGGCTGCATGGTGTTGACGGCATAGAAGTCGGGGGTAATGGCGCCGTCATTGACGAATTTCGGCACGCCGCCCAGCGCCGAGAGCGGCGCGTTGTCCGCTGCCTTCAGCGTCACGCCGTCCGGCTCGACGACGGCGATCTGGCCCTTTGCCGGGCTGGTGTCGGCATTCGGATAGAAGGGCGCGCAGGCGCAGGCGAGCATGAAGTGGTTGAGGAAAGAGCCGCCAAAGGCGCCCTGGAAGAAATTGTCCGCCAGCACGTATTTCTTGGCGATATTCCACATCGGCAGGATGGAGCCGTCATAATGACCCATCACCAACGAGCCGGAATCGGCCCAGGCGACGAACTTGTCGTTCCGGCCCCCGTCGATCTGCATCTGCTCCTGGTAGAAACGGTGCCAGAGATCATGGGTGACGACGCCGGTGTTCTCGTTGAAGCCCTTGGGATCGTCGATGGCGAAGACGGCATTGGGGAGATGCGCGGTCTGGGCTTCGGTTACCGCGGGCGTCACGCCCTTGCCGGTCAGTCCGCCCCAGGCCGGCGGCAGTTCGGAAAGCGGCTTGCCGTCGCGGTCGAGCTGACGCGCCTGATCGGGCGACACGTTGGCCAGGCCATTGGCGCCGGGGAAGCCGCCATAGAGGTTATCGAAGCTGCGGTTCTCGGCGTAGATGACGACGACGGTGTCGATCTTGTCGTAGCCGGGAGGAGCCGCGTGGGCAGCAGCGGAGAGCGATGCCAGCGCCGTGGAGGCGAGGCAAAGCGAGAGAAAGGACCGGGGGGAGAGAAAGGATCGGGTCATCGGGAAATGCCTCGTGGCTTGGGAGTGGCTGGAGGACGGCAATGCAGGAACGCAACTGCATCAATGCCGAGCTACTTCGGCGCCTTGTCACCCATGTGACAGTTCCGCAGCGTCCGAACACGGTTTCGTGAGCAAGAAAGCCAGTCATCAATCCGTTGCACTCGATCCTTACGTCGCGAACGAAATCGGGCGAAGAAAACCGGGGATGTCGCCGCAGACGATGGGACGGAAAAATCACGCGATCGCCCTTCTGGCGGCCTCGATCGTCGGCTTGACCGCGCCTGCGAGCACCGCGGGACCGTCCGGTGTCCACCCCGGGCCGATGTCGCGTCAGGAAGCCTTCGCCCGCGCCGACGCGCTGACGGCGCTTGGACGGCAGATGTTCCTTGACCCTGCGCTGTCGGCCTCGGGCAAGCAGGCCTGCTCGTCCTGCCACGATCCCAACCACGCCTTCGGACCGGCCTCGGCGGCACCCGTCGAGATGGGCGGAGCCAAGCTCGACCGACCCGGCGTTCGCGCCGTGCCGTCGCTGCGCTACCTGCAGGCGGCACCTGCCTTCACAGAGCATTTCCACGACTCCGAGGACGAAGGCGACGAGAGCGTTGACAATGGCCCGACCGGCGGCCTGACCTGGGACGGCCGCGCCGACCACGGTAAGGACCAGGCGAGGATCCCGCTGCTGTCGCCCTTCGAGATGGGCAACAAGGACGAGGCTGAGGTAGTCGCTGCGCTGCGCAAGGCGCCCTATGCCGACGCCTTCGAGGCGGCGTTCGGCGCCGATGTGTTCGAGCACCCGCGGGATGCCTTCGACGCCGCGGTCGAAGCGCTCGGCACATTCGAGCAGAGCAGCGCCGATTTCTATCCCTATTCCAGCCGCTACGATGCTTTCCTCGCCGGCAAGGCGCAGCTCTCGGCGCAGGAATTGCGCGGCCGCATGCTGTTCGAGGACGAAGCGAAGGGCAATTGCGCGAGCTGCCATCTCAGTGAGCCCGCCAATGACGGCGAGCCGCCGCAGTTCACCGACTACGGCCTGATCGCGATCGCCGTGCCGCGCAATCCGGCGATCCCCGCCAATGCCGATCCCAATTATGTCGACCTCGGCCTGTGCGGACCGCTGCGCACCGATTTCAGGAGCCATGGCGAATATTGCGGCCTGTTCAAGACGCCGACCCTGCGCAACGTGGCCTTGCGAAAGAGCTTCTTCCACAACGGCTATTTCCACTCGCTGCGCGAGGCGGTCGCCTTCTACGCCAGCCGCGATACGGATCCCGGACGCTGGTATCCGAAGAAGGCGGACGGCACGGTCGACAAATTCGACGACCTGCCAAAGGCTTACTGGCCGAACCTTAACACCGACCCACCCTTCAACGGCAAAAAGCCGGGCGACAAGGCGGCGCTGAGCGACGCCGAGATCGACGACATCGTCGCCTTCCTCGGAACGCTGACCGACGCCGACCAGGCTGGGCAATAGGGCGACCGGCAGCCAAGGAGACTGGTGGGGCACACGGCCTGCTTGCAGCCGGAGCCGTGCTATCCACCGCAAAAGTGTGCCAATGTGAGCCACATCATAGGAACGCCAAGTCGCGCCTGCTATATTGCACACCATCTTCACAGATGGAGGCTCCGATGAGGTTCGTCGCGGTGCAGGAGCCGCCCGGCGGCAGTTGGGCGGTGTTCGATGCGGGCAATGGCGCGCCGGCCGAATATGCCGGCCGGGTGCTTATCGGCCTGACATCGCGCGAGGCGCGCTGGTTCGTCGCCGCGGGCAACGACCAGGCGGCCTGGCCACGGAGCGGCCGGCCAGGCGCGCACCTGCGGTTGGTCAGCGCAGGCGGCTCGCAGCCGATGCGGGAAAGGCACGGCCAAACAGGGGGTTGAGAAGACGCACTGACGGATTGATTCAAGCCGGCGCGACCTCGGTGTCGCTCCTCATTGTGCCGGCGCGTAGCGGCTCACCACCATGCCGCTGGCATAGGGCTTCGAGCCGAGGAGCTTCAGCCTGCCAAAACCGCCCTTCTCGAAGATGCGGCGGCCGCTGCCCAGAACCGCCGGATTGATGAAGAGATGGTACTCGTCGACCAGGCCGGCGGCGATCAGCGCGGCGGCAAAGCCCGCGCCGCCGAACACGGCGATGTCGCCGCCCTTGCCTTGCTTCAGCGCATCGACCTCGCGCGGCAGGTCGCCACTGACGACGCGCGTGCGTTCCCAGCGCGATGTTTCGAGCTTGTCGCTCGCCACAACCTTCTCAGCCTCGACGATGCGCTGCGCGAAGGCATAGAAAGGGTCCCTCGGATATTTCTTCGCCGCATTGCCCCAATGGGTCAGATACCCCTCCTCAGCCATCTTGCGGCTCAACAGGATGGTGTCGATTGTTTGGAAGACAGCGTTGAAATCCTGCTTGAGTTCTTCGTCCCAGGCATTGTCATCGCCCCATTCCCAGAGCTGCCAGCGATGCCCCTCGTCGGCGCCGACAAAGCCGTCGACCGACATCTGCATCTGAAGGATGAGCTTTTTCATTTTGGGTCTCCTCGCTAGGAATTTCTGCAGTGAAGGTTCAGGCTGCTCAGCGCGAACGGGCGAAAGCCTGCGCCCAGGCTTCGAAGCTGGTCGGCGTGGCGTTTTCGGCCGACGGTGCCTCCAGCGCCCAGCGCTCGCCTCTGTTGAAGCTTGCCGCCGTCGCGCCAAGCGCGTCGGCAAAACTTGCCGATATGCCATTGGCCACCATGCCGGCCCGCGCATCGGCGAACGAGGCCTCATGATAGGTGACATCCTTGCCCATCGCCCGGCCCAGAATCGTGGTGGCCTGTTCGAGCGTGTAGTCGCCGCCGCCGTGCAATTCGACAACGCGCCGGGCCGGGAAATGTTCGGCGTTCAACAGGGCGGCGGCGCGCTCGCCAACGTCCTTGGCGGCGATCAGCGGCATCGGCAGGTCGCCGCGGAAGGGCGAGGCGAAGACGCCGGCCGCCGCCTGCTCGACGAACCCCATGCCCTTGACGAAATTCTCCATGAAGAAGGCGGCGCGCAGATAGACGAGTTCCTCCAGGCCTAGTGCGGCAAGCCGCTCCTCCATCAGAGCGGCGCCAAGCGAGGTACCCATTCTGAGATGGGCATTGAGGCCGCCGAGCAGCACGACACGGTGCAGGCCCGCCTTGGCGATGGACGATGCCAGCCTAGCGCCGACCTCATCTTCGAACGTATGCAGATCGGGCGCGGTGACATCGAAGGGGATCGTCACGTAAGCGCTGTCGGCGCCCGAGAAAACGGCGTCCAGCGCCGCCTGGTCGTCAAGCGCAACGCCGAGGCTGCGGGCGACGCCGCGCACCATGTGCCCTGCCTCGGTCAGCCTGGCCGAGACCTCGGCGCCCACTTCGCTGGTTGCGCCGACGACTACGATCGTACGGTTGGCTTGCCGGTTCATGTCGATCTCCTTGTCAAATGATTTACTTTTGGAACCATTTGACGCAAAGCGGAAACGATGTCAATAGTAAAGTGATTTAAAAATGGAACCATATTGATGTCGACCAAGGACCGATCCGGCTGCCCGATCAACCTCTCGCTCGAACTGCTCGGCGACCGCTGGACGTTGCTCATCATCCGCGACCTGGTCTTCGCCGGGAAAAGGCATTTTCGCGAGTTCCTGCAATCCGACGAAGGCATCTCGTCCCGCACGCTGGCCGAGCGGCTGCAGACACTGGTCGACGAAGGCGTCCTCACCCGCAGCGACGACCCGAGCCACGGCTTGAAGGCGATCTATCGGCTGACCGATGCCGGCATTGACCTTTTGCCGGTGCTGGCGACGCTGGGCGCCTGGGGCAGCAAATATCGCAAGGCGGATGACAAGCTCGCGCAGCTAGCGGATGAGCTGGCGGCCGGCGGCCAGCCGGCGCTTGAGCGGATGAAGCAGAAACTGAGAGTCGAGCATCTGGGATAGGCGGCGCGACCTGCTGTCTGCGCGCTGGCCTCTCAATGCCGCGGTTGGGCCAACCGCCGGCGTCTGCTGTCCACGAGCCGTTCGATCCTCATTGGACAACAATTCCCCGCGGTCCGTCAGCGAGCACGCCCGCTTCCCAGCGGCCTGACCGGCTCCTCCGCCGGAGGCTCCCCGGGCAGCCCCAATCGCAGCCGCTCCTCTTCGGCAAAGATCTCGGCCTGCGCGTGAATGTCGAACAATTGCTGCGTCAGCCTGCCGCCGTCGACGACGCGCACGATCCATTGGTTATTGACGGCTTTTACGCGGACACTGTCTGGCTCGCTTGTCACCATATACGTCCCCTGCTCTTCGCTCGAAGAACCGCCTGTTTCCGACCCAATACGATCTAGCGCGGCTGAATTTACCGAAAAGCGGTTCTTATTGGTCTTTAGTGCAAAATAACTCGCCGGCATTCGATATATTTACGGAGGCCGATGAATAAAACGATTTGTGGTGGAGCAGGCCCTTTTCACGCTCGGCCTCAACGGAACTCGACTTCAATGTGCCGTTCCGTCTGCAGGACGATACGGCAGCGGGCTTCGAAAGCGTCCGAGTGAACCTGCAAAACGAATGTCTCCGGTACGCCGATCGAGCTGGTCACGTCGAGGGTTCCTCGCGCACGTCGGGCACCACGAGCGGCGTCATGTCCTGAAGCGTGTATTTGCAGAAGGTCTGGTCGCGGCTGACCTCACGGTTCTCCAGCCCGTCATAAGCCTTGTATCACTGCCTGTGGCCGTCGGTCATCGAGACGATGGCGACAGGCAGGTCGAAGATGTTCCTGATCAGCATGGTGATGCGGTCGAAGGCCTCGTCGCGCGGCGTGTCGATCACGTCCAAGCGGTTGAGCGCATCGATGCGCCCGGCCTCGGCAGGGTCGTCCATCGCCAGCGGCGGAGTTTCGGTGAGCGCCTGATGTACGGCGTCAGCCTCGTTGCCAGTCCTACCCGCCTTGTGGCGGAGGACGCTTGGCAGGACTGAGCATTCGGTGAAGGGGGACAGCGGCCACATGACGGCGGCGCGGCCCGGCAGCCTTGGGGGGTGATACTGGGTTCGGCGGCCGGGCCTGACCGGAGTTTGCGAGGCCGCCGGCTGTTGTGAGCATGCGCCTGGGCCCGGCCAAGGACAAGAACGACCTAGGCCCTAGGACCAAAGGGCATAGTCAAGACGGCCGAATTGTCATTGGCCAATTGCGATCGGATTGACCCGAAATAACGCGCCGCAAGCCGACCGCGTCAAAAGCCGAAGAAATGCCGGCCGACCAGATAGCCGATCGCCGCGACGACCAGCGGAAACAGCGCCGGCGCGGCCTTGCCGAGCAGCGAGGGGTTCATCTCCTTGGCCGGAGCACTGGGTTTGGCATTGCCGAGGTTCTTGGTCATGAACTCGTTACCGGTTGGCTAACTGCCGGCTGAGCCGTTAAATTAGAAATCGCTTATTAAGTTTCCGGCAAGCCCAACGCTACAATTCGCGGCAATTTATTCCGATTGCTGGGTACGCTCGGCAAGCGCGAAGGCCTGAAGATTGCGCGACTTGCCGGGATCCTGGTCGGCGTTGGCGATGATGGCGTGGAAGGCCGCGCGGGCAATATCCTTCTTCCTGGCAGCCGGATGCAGTTTTCGCACCGCCTTGAGCAGGTCTTTCGGTTTCATATCGGGGGTGACAACGCGCATCAGCGTATCGCCCATGGCCTGCAATTCGCTGGCATCCATAACGATGAACCCTGTTTTGGCGGCATTCAGCCTAGCATATTGCGAGGCGAGCGCGTCACTTTTGTGATGCCCGCCGATGGGAGCCGGCGTCCCTAAAGAATTTTCGTGGCGAACGCGTCCAGCCGCGAATTCTCGCGATAGCAAAGCCGCACGGCCAGGGCGGCGGCAATCCCGCTAGCCGCGCCGCCGGCGACGTCACCGGCATAGTGGATGCCGATATGCAGCCGCGACCAGCAGATCAGCACGGCCATGACGAGCAGGGCCAGCGTGCGGCGCGGCAGCGCCTGCATGGCGAACGCAGCGACGATGGCCATGCTGGCGGTCGCGTGGTCGGACGGGAACGTCCAGTCGGCGCTGGGCGCGATGAGGAGATGCGTGACGCCCGCATCATATGGCCTGATCCGGTGGACGAACAGCAGGATCACCTGGTTGATCGCCAACCCGAGGAGGAAGGAAAGGCCGGCGGACAGGCAGGCATGGCGCACATGGGCGCGGTCGGTCCTGGACCACCATTGCAGGGCGACGGCAATCACCATCAGCGGCACGCCGATTTGTGAGATGGCGATCATTGTTCTATCAAGGAGCGGGCTGACGCCGGCAGCGGCGTTGATCCAATGCGTGAGAGAAGCGTCCATTCTATCTTGATTTCTATCCTGATTTCCTGGCCTGTCGTGAGGTCGACCGTTGAAGCCCGCCGGCGAGCATCGCATTCACCAGCTCTTTGAGGTCAGCGTATGGCTGAAAGGTGCCCATGCCTTGATCGAGTGCGCCGGCGGCGTCCTGCTTTACCTCGTCACCACCGAAACCATCGCTTCCTGGGTCAACATGTTCACCCAGGAAGAGCTGATCGAAGATCCGAACGATTTCATAGCTGGCTATCTGTCGCGGATGGCCAGCCAGTTTTCGCTGGACAGCAAGGAATTCTATGCCTTCTACCTGCTCAGTCACGGCCTCATTAAGCTGCTTCTGGTCATAGGCCTGCTGCGAGGCAAGTTGTGGTCCTACCCCGCCTCGTTGGTGGCGCTCGGTCTCTTCATGGCCTACCAGGTCTATCGCTACTCCTACACGCACTCGCCCGGCCTGCTCGTGCTGACCGTCTTCGATGCAGCCGTCATGTGGCTGATCTGGCGGGAGTGGAAGATGGTGCGCCACCATGGGTCCGCCTGACGAGGCGCCCGGCCAACGGCAATCATAGCGGCAGCGAACCCAAATGCCTGGAACTTGGTCTGCAATCTTTCCAGCACAAAGTCTTATTTCTGCTTTCAAGAGCCTTCAATTCATCTTTGCTGGCCCTGAAGGAGGAATAATCCTCCAGCGCCACGTTGCCTTGAAGTTAGCAACGGGGGTCCATCTGCCGAAAGTGACTTCAACTCAATTCTTCCGGCTGGCGCTGCGCGCTTCCATAGCGGCGGATTTTGTGGTTGCGCAGTCGGGTGCAATCGCACCAAGTCACCCCGCCCGCTCGGCGGGGTGACTTTTTTGGGGAGATCGTCGCGACTACCGGCGCCAAGCCGATCGCCGCCGACTCTCGCCGCACTGGCCCACAAGTTTTGCAGCTGGCTTGTTCGGTATTCTTAAAGTTGTCGCATTTTGACCCAAATCGGCCTCTAGCCGGCTGAAGTGCTGCGGTTCCGGTCTTCACGGTTTCTTGACAGAGGCCGGAAAAACGGGCAGCAAGTCGGGTGAGGGAGAGCATTTCTACCGTGGCGCAGACCATGGAGGGCTCTTTTTTCGTATGGACCGTCGCCAAATCGGCGATTGGTGGAGGGATTGGTTAACCATCTTTGTCCATCTTTTGAATCAATCGGCAACAGACGCGTGAAGGTGCAGGGGGCACCAGCGAACTGTGATCGTGACGGGTGCCAGGTCCGCAAACCGGCATGCCGATTGAGAGTGGTCGTATGGCGTTTTTGCGTTTGAAAAACCGGGGTGACGCTCCTCACGGGGAGGTAACTTCGAAAAAGTCTGGTCATCGTTGGGTCGTGGTGCCTGCTGTCGGCGCCGCCCTCGCCCTATGGTCCATCGCCACCTTGGCGGGGCTCTATTCGGTGAGCACCTCGCTGACCGCCGCTTCCAACGGATTGCCGCAAGGTTTGCTTTCGCCACGCAACATCGCGCTTGGCGACCAGCGCCGGCTGATCGCCAACGCCTGGGCGCCGCGTCTTTCCGCCAATGGCGGCTACCAGGCGGCCTCACTCATCGGCGGCTGCGACGCCGGCTATTTCAGCCTCGCGACAAGCTTCAGACATGACGGCCAAGCTGCTGAAAAGCCGAAGAATGCAGGCCACGACGGCAAGACGGCGCGCCTCAGGCTGCCGTCGCCCGACAGCGTCGCGCAGGAGAAGGTCGTGGTGGTGGCTTCGGCCGCCGGAGCCGCCGACCGTTTCGACGGCGTGGTGAAGAAGGCCGCGCTTTCGCCGCAGAAGCTTGCCGAAGCCTTTGCCCGCGCCGAGAACGCGCCGTTCCTGCTTGCCAGCCTGCCTTCGGCAAGCCGCTTCGGCGGCGCGCTGCCGGGCGCCCCGGCGGAAGCCCGCTTCGGTTCGCAGCCGGCTGAAATCGCCGGCGCTTCCGACTTGGCGCTGGCGCTTGCCAACATGGCGCCGGAGGACACGGCCGACGTTCCAACCGCCGTCGCGCTCGAAAACAGCGACGCGCCTGATGCCGCCGACAACTCGGATAATGGCCAGGGCGGCGAATATCAGGTCGCCTCGCTGCCGCCCCAGGACGATCTGCCCGACACCATTGCCGTGCCAGGCCTTCGCCCGCGCACCACGCTCGAGCGCGCCACCGAGGCGACCGAACAGAGCGCGGCCAAGCCGCAGAAGCCCGAGGCCGCGAAACCGCAGGCGGCCAAGGCCAAGCCGCAGCCGGCCGCTCCCGAAACCGCGCAAGGCGCACCGACGGTGGCCTCGCCGAGAAACGGCGACCAAGCCCTACCGGGCGTAATGGGCTCGAAGCCGCTTGCGGCCGGCTCGAAGCAGGGCAAGCGCAAGGCGCAGGCGTCAGAGATGCTCGCCTATGCCAAGCCGGATACGCCGGAGCGTGGTGGACTCGGCAGCGCGTTCCGCAACCTCTTCAACGGGCCCTCGACGGGCAATGGCGTCGCCGTCTACGACATTTCGGCGAGGACCGTCTACATGCCCGACGGCTCGAAGCTGGAGGCGCATTCGGGACTGGGCTCGATGGTCGATCAGCCGCGCTTCGTCAACCGCAAGAATGTCGGCCCGACGCCGCCCGACACCTACAATCTTTCGATACGGGAATCGCGCTTTCACGGGGTCGAGGCAATCAGGCTCACGCCGACCAGCGGCAACAACAAATACGGCCGCAACGGCTTACTTGCCCACACCTACATGCTACGCGGCGGCCGCGCGGAATCCAATGGCTGCGTCGTCTTCAAGGACTATCACCGCTTCCTTGCCGCCTATAAAAAGGGCAAGATTAAGCGTCTCGTCGTCGTCCCGCGCCTCACAAGCTCCCCCACCCAGGTCGCCCAGGAAGGCCGCCAGGGTTAGGCCCTGCCCGGCCGGCGTGCTGGTCGCCGGCTGTTATCGATCCCCACTTGCCGATCCGAAGGGCCTGGCGCCAGACGCGCGCGGGTGCTTGCCCTCGCTTAAACCCATGACGATCGCAACCTCGTCGGAGGAAGCAATAACGACCCTTCCCAGAAGGTAGATATGGCGCAGCCCCGCCTTGCGGCAAGCCCCCGGCCATGGCGTATCAACCCGGCTCCGAAAAACCATAGCGGAGCACGGAATGCGTATTTTGTTATCGACTTACGGCTCGCGCGGCGACGTCGAACCGCTGGCGGCGCTGGGCGCGGCGTTGCAGGCGCACAGCGTCGAGGCCAAAGTGAGCGCGCCTGGCGACGCGGAATTTGCCGCCCTCCTGGCCCGCGCCGGCGTGCCGATGGCGCCGGCCTTCGCGCCGGTGCGCCAATGGGCGAAGGAAATGATCGATCGGTCGCGATCGGCGTCGCCCGAAGAGCGGGCCAAGCTCATTGCCGGCCAGGCGACCGAGATCGTAGCCAGGCAATATGAGGCGATTAGCGCAGCCGCCGAAGGCTGCGACGCCGTGCTGGCGTTCGGGCTCTTCCCGTCCTGTGCCGCCGCGCGAATGGTCGCGGAGCAACACGGCATGCGCTACATGCTCGGCACGTTCTGCCCAATCTGGCTGCCGTCGCCACACAACCGGCCGCATGAATATCCGAGCCATCCGCTGCCGCCCGGCGTGACCGACAACCGGCCGCTGTGGGAGATGGATATCCGAACCAAGAACGCCCTCTTCGGCGAGGCGATCAACGGCCAGCGCGCATCGCTCGGGCTGCCCTCGGTGGAAAATGTCCGGGACTATGTCTACGGCAACAGGGTCCTGCTCGCCTGCGACCCGACGCTCGGGCCATGGCCGGGCTCGGACCTGATCGATGCGGTGCAGACCGGCGCCTTCCTCCTGCGGGACGAGCGGCCCCTCCCCGATGGCCTGGAGGCCTTTCTCGATGCGGGTCCGCCACCTGTCTATCTCGGCTTCGGCTCGATATCGGTGGCCAGGGAAGCCGGCGCCGCCGCCATCGCGGCGATCCGCGCCAAGGGCCTTCGCACGGTCATCGCGCATGGCTGGGCGGAACTCGGCCCCGTCGACGATCGCGACGATTGCTTCGCTGCTGGCGAGGTCAACCAGCAGGCGCTGTTCGGCCGCGTCGCCGCCGTCATCCACCATGGCGGCGCCGGCACGACCGTTGCCGCGGCGCGGGCGGGAGCGCCGCAGGCGATCGTGCCGCAGATCGGCGACCAGCCCTATTGGGCGCGGCGGGCGGCCGAACTGGGGATAGGCGCCGCGCATGACGGTCCGGTGCCGAGCGCGGAGTCGTTGTCGGCCGCGTTGGATGTGGCGCTGGCGCCCGAAACTAGCGCTCGTGCTGCGGCAGTGGCCGGCAAGATCCGCGCCGACGGCGCCGAGGTGGCGGCAAGGCTGCTGATTGAATTGGCGGGGCAACCCAGCCGGTGAACTCATTGCGTTGTTAGTTCCGCCAGCGCCCTTTGCAGGGGCGTCGGCGAGACCTGGATCGGGCCTGAGAAGGGACTGTCGATGTCGATGATCAAATAGACCGCCGCCGCCGCCAGCGCTGCGGAGACGAGGCATGTGAAGACGACGGTGCCATTGTGCGGGGCCCGGAAGCCGAAGCTGGCGAAAATAAGCGTCAGCCATGCCACGAGCAGCACGATCAGCGGCGCAGGGATGGCGCCCTCGGATTGCTCGGCCAGTATCCAGCGCTGCTCGATCAGTTTCTGGAGTTGCTGCGTCGCGGCCTGTTGAGCGGCGGTCTGCCTGGCATCCGCGGGCGTCAATCCCGCCAGGATGTCTCCGACCTGATAGAGCAGCAGTTCCGACAGCTTGTTCGGGACGACGGTTGTGTCGCTGTCGGCGGTGGAGGTGTCGACGACGCGCTGGACATAGGCAGCGAGCGACTGCCGGGCGCCGTCCGCCTCCGGCCCGTAATGCCGGAGTGTTCGGTCGAGCAGAATAATCTCGGTGGCGAAGGTGTGTACGTTGCCGTTGATGGACTCAAACGTGTTCTTGGCCGAGTTGATCATCAGGCCGAGCATCAGCGACGACATCACCACGAACAGGTTCGCGGCAAGCCGCACCACCGCGCTGGTGTCGTCCTGAAGGTGGTGAGCGGGGAAGCGCTTATGCACCATCAAGCTGACCAGCGAGGCCCCGGCCAGGCAAGCAAAGATCGCTGTCCCTACAAGCACTTCGCCCATGGCTGACATTGTAGCCGAGGCGCGGCGCTTGCCAATTGGCCGTGCGGGGGTTGAATCAACGTCGAAGCATAAGGACGTATATCGTTGGCCGGTAAGGCGACTTTCATGCCGGGCTGCATGCACAGCGAAGCGAAAGATCGAAAACCGCTTTCAATACCGGGCGAAGGCGCTATCTATGGCGCGGGGCGGCTCCCTACCAATCACGAGGCTATCCATGACAATTCGCGCTGTCGTCTGGGGCGAGAACATCCATGAGCGGACCAATGAGGTGGTCGCCGGCATCTATCCGGAAGGCATGCACGCGACCATCGCCACGGCGCTGAATGCGGACAAGGCGATCTCCGCCTCGACTGCCACGCTGGAGCAGCCCGAGCACGGCCTGCCGGAATCCCGCCTCGCCGAAACCGATGTGCTCGTCTGGTGGGGCCACAAGGACCATGGCGCGGTGGCCGACGAGGTGGTCGAGCGCGTCGCTCGCCGCGTCTGGGAGGGCATGGGGCTGATCGTGCTCCATTCCGGCCATTTCTCGAAGATATTCAAGCGGCTGATGGGCACGCCATGCACGCTGAAATGGCGCGAGGCCGGCGAGCGCGAGCGGCTTTGGGTGACGAGCCCCAGTCATCCCATCGCCGACGGCGTCGGCGAATTCTTCGAGCTCGAAAACGAGGAAATGTATGGCGAGCAGTTCGCCGTGCCGGAGCCGCTGGAAACAGTCTTCATCTCCTGGTTCCAGGGCGGCGAGGTGTTCCGCTCGGGTCTGACTTACCGGCGCGGTGCCGGGAATGTCTTCTATTTCCGCCCCGGACACGAAACCTACCCAACCTATCACGATGCGACGGTCCAGAAAGTACTGCGCAACGCGGTGAAGTGGGCACACAACCCGCAGGGGTCGAACCCCGCCATCCTCGATGCGCCGAACGTGCCGGTGGAGAAGGCGCTGGAGCCGATCGAGGAGCGCGGGCCCAAGCTGCACGCGCATGGCGAGGCCGGCTTCCGCTAAAAAAGCGCTTCCCTGCTCCGCTTGGGTTGCGCGGATACAGTGCCTGGGTCACATTCGCCCTGCATGATTGAATCGAACCAAATCGCTCAAAGGAGCAGAACATGCGGCTTTTGATACTCGGTACCGGCTGGATGGCGCAGGAACATGCCCGCCGCTTCGGCGCCATCGAGGGCGTGGAACTGGCGGCGGCCGTCGATGTCGATGAAAAGCGCGTCGGCGAGTACGCAGACGGCTTCAAGATTCCGAAGCGCTTCACCTCGCTGGAGGCGGCGCTCGACTGGGGCGATTTCGATGCGGTCGCCAATGTCACGCCGGACCGCATCCACCACCCGACCACCCTGGCGCTGGTCGCCGCCGGCAAGCCGGTTCTGTGCGAAAAGCCGCTGGCGGAAGATTTCGGCAAGGCGAGCGAAATGGCCGATGCCGCGGAAGCCGCCGGCATCGTCAACATGGTCAACCTCACCTATCGCAACGTGGCCGCGCTGCAGAAGGCGCGCCGGATGGTGCAGGCCGGCGAGATCGGCACGGTGCGCCATGTCGAGGCGTCCTACCTGCAGAGTTGGCTGGTGTCGAAATTCTGGGGCGACTGGCGCACCGATCCGAAGTGGCTGTGGCGGCTGTCGCGCGGCCACGGCTCGAACGGCGTGCTCGGCGATGTCGGCGTCCACATCCTCGATTTCGCCAGCTATGGCGCGGCGCTCGATATCGACCATGTGTTCTGCCGGCTGCGCGCCTTCGACAAGGCACCGGGCAACCGCATCGGCGAGTACCAACTCGACGCCAACGACAGTTTCGCCATGACGCTCGATTTCTCCAACGGCGCCTTCGGCGTGGTGCATGCCAGCCGCTGGGCCACCGGCCATATCAACGAACTGCGCCTGCGCATCCATGGCGACAAAGGCGCCATCGAAGTGGTGCACAATCTCGAGGGCTCGGCTCTGAAGGCGTGTGTCGGCAGCAATGTCGAGAACGCCAAATGGGAGGAGCTCGATGCCGGCACGGTGCCGACCAACTACCAGCGCTTCGTCGAGGCGGTGAAGAGCGGCGCGCAGACCGAGCCAACCTTCCGCCACGCGGCGGGGCTGCAGAAGGTGCTGGACCTTGCCGTGGTGTCGGATGAAAAACGCGCGGAGTTGAGGGCCAACGCGGATACGCAGTGAGGTTTCGCGGGGTGCAGGGAGGCGTCGCACTCTACGGTGGCCCCCCTCTGTCCTGCCAGCCTTACCATTGTCCCTAAGAACGATAAATCGCGACCGCAGCCGCCACCAGCGCCGCATTGCCGTCCGCCACGCTGCCGTCCGGCAATTCCTTGCCGTCCTCCAATCCCACTCGGGTTGAAAACTTGCGCGCCGCCGCACGCTCGACGAAGGGCCAAACCGTGGCATTCTCGCCGTGCAGCAGGATGGAGCGGCGGATGCCGGCGCGTTCCAGCACCGTCTCGATGCCGTCCGCCACCGCAAAGGCCTCGCCCGGCGTCTGCTCCGAAATCTCGATCAGCACGCGCAGCACCCGGCCGCCATGATCGAGGCCGACCAGTCGTTCGGCGTCGCCGATCGACGCCAGGCCGGCCTCGATGCCGATGCCGCGCTGGCGCAGGCTTTCCATGACCACAGGCGCCGCTGTCTCGCTGAGATTGACCGAGGCATAGTCGGGCAGTTCGCGCCAGCCGGAGATGGCGACAAGCGTGCGCAGGTCGTCCTTCTCGATCCAGGCGCCGGTGGAGACGCCGATCAGCGTGCCCGGGCAGGCGCGGCGGAGCCCCGCGATCGTCCTGTCCATCGCCTCCGGCGCCAGGCTCTCTCGCCCGTCGGCGCCACGTGCATGGACGTGCAGCTCGGCGGCGCCCGCAGCGATCGACGCGGCGGCGTCACGCGCCATGGCCTCGGGGTCGAGCGGCAATGCCGGGTGGAAATCGGCGGGACGGGCGCCGTTGATGCAGGCCTGGACGATCATCGTTGCGGCAATCCTGTTTCGGTTGGCTGAAGCCTAGCCCAGGATCGGAGCGGCCGGAACCGGAACGATGCAATCTCCTGACAGGCCGCGCGACCAATATCCCCCCGGCCTGCGACCAGAGGGATAGACATTCATCGCGGGCGATTGCCGAACTTCGAAAACCCCTTAGGCCGGCACGCGCTTCAGCGCCTGCGCCATGCAGTGAATGCCGCCCCCGGTCTTGGAAATCTCGCTCATGTCGACGGCCGCGACCTCGAAGCCCTGTGCCTTCAGCTTCTCGATCAGCGTCCTGCTGGAAGTCGGCGCGATCACCCTGTCCTTGCCGAGCGACATGAAGTTGCAGCCGAGCGCCATCGTGTCCTGGAAGGGCACGTCGATGATCTCGTGGCCCTTGCCCTTCAACCAGTCGACGATGCCGGGCTCGGTGCAGGCGAGGCAGACCGCGGTGAGCTTTTCGGCGATCGGCACCACCATCAGGTCGATATGGACGTAATATTCATCGATGAAGGCAAGACGCGTCTCCCACCCTTCCTTCTCGAACCAGTCCTGCACCTGGCGCGCGCCCTCTTCCTGCGTGCGGGCGCCGCCGCAGCCGATCAGCACCACGCCCTCCTCGATCACGTTGAAGTCGCCACCCTCGAAGGTGCCGGCCGTCACCATGTCGTAGATCGGGATGCCGAGCTTTTCATAGGTGCGGATGGCGGCGTAGTTCTCGCCGCGCCGCCACCAGTTGGCCATGGCGGTGATGAAGGCGCCGTAAGGCGTCATGACGCTGGAGTCGCGCGAATAGACCTGCATCGGCAGTTCCGGCGTCGGCTCGTGCCAGTGGATGTTGACGCCGAAATGCTCATAGGCCGCGACGAGGTCCTTGTGCTGCGCCTGCGCGATCTGGACGTTGCAGGGCGCCTCGCGCAGATGCTTCCTCGACAGCGAACTGGTCGAGAGGTGGCGCAGGAAATTGGGCGAGCCGAGCAGCACGTCGGTCAGCACATCGGTCTCGTTGGCGAAACCCCAGACGGTCAGCGGCTTGGTGCCGCCATTGGGGTTGCGGCGCTGCAGCGAGAAAGGCTCGGCGACGATGCGGTCATGGACGGTCATGGAGTTCTCCTCGAGCTGGTGTTGTTGTTGATCAGTCATGCGGTGGAAGCGGCCGGGATCCACCAGTCGCGCCCGCGCGGCGTGGTGACATATTCCGGCCAGCGGAAGTTGATCGGCGGTTCGTAGTCGCAAAGCGGCGCGATCCAGTTCGAGCCGCCGATACCGCCGCCGGTTCGTTTGACGAACTCGTCCATCGCGGCATCGCGCGCGGCCTTGTCTTCCAGCAGACGCAGCGCCGTCAGCGCGACCGTCTTGGCGGCGCAGGTCACCATCGGGTCGATGGTGGCCGGAATGCCGCCCAGCGCGTTCATCACCCACGCAGGATAGGCGTGGCCGTTTGCCGAGCGCAGCGCCGGACGGGCGACATAGAAGCGCGAGGTCGGCGCGTGCCAGCTCATGTCGGTGTAGTCGTCCGAGGTCGAGTTCACTTGCGACGGCGGCAGATCGCGGCGCAGGATCGCCTCGGCCTCCTGCGGCGCGATCAGCCGCTCCAGCTCGTCGATGAACGGATTCTCGGTCGCCTCGCCGCCCGCGTTGACCTGGACCTCGCGGGCGATGGCCCTCGCCGCCTCGTCCCAGCGCGGCGCGCCGACGGTCGAGAGTGACTGATAGGTGATGTCGGCCATGGCGTGGTTGGCGAGTCCCGGCCGCGACTTCGACACCCAGTGGCGCTCGTAGCGGCAGCCGCTCATCTTGGCCGCCGCTTCCGCGTTGCGGTCGAGCACGGCGGTCACCTGCTCGGCCATGGCAATGGTCGGCACGCGGATCATGTATTGGATCTCGGCCAGCCCCGCCGGGAGGTTGTCGGCGGTCGCCTGCCCCGCCGTCAGGATCGCCTCGCTGATCGACCAGCCGCCCTGATGCGTCAGCATGGAATCGCGCAGCGCCTTGGAGGCCATGTACATCATCATCAGCGCATCGTTGGCGCCGGGCGCCCGGACCGCCGAATGCGCCTGCGGGATCGGCGCGCCGTCGCTGGCGCGAACCCAATTTTCCGGTTGGTCGCAGACGAAGCGATAGATCATCGAATAGGCGGCGCCGCAATGCGTGTCCCAGCGCGCGGTGTTGCAGAGCGGCAGCATGTAGAAGGGATGGAAGGAGATCATGCCGGCGAGGCCGTCATAATAGCCTTTTGCGGCGTGGATCGGCTTGGAGCCCCTCACCTTCTCGGCCGGCTCGCCGGTGAAACGCAGCGTGCCCTTGATGCCATGCTCCAGCATCGCCGCCTTGGTGGCCAGAAGCCCACCAAGGCTGCCGATGCCGAGGCCCGAATGCGGATCGGTGTGGCCGCCGGCCTCGACGCCGAGGCCCGGCCGCGCGCGTTTGACCGTCGCGGCATCCTGGCAGTTGCCGGGCACGGCGTCATACTCGCCATACATGCCGATCACGGGCCCGTCGCCATTCGTCCAATGGGCGCAGAAGGCCGTCGGCATGCCACCGGAACCTTCCTCGACGGAAAAGCCTTCGCGCTTCAGCCGATCCACATACCAGGCGGCCGACTGGTACTCGCGCCAAGCGGTCTCGCCGAAATCGAAGATTGTGCGCGTCCAGGCCGACAGCAGCGGCTGGATACTGTCGATGCAGGCGAGCGCGGTTTCTTGCGCCGAGGTCGTCACCGGTTTGTCCATGGCTCAAAGAAAGCAGTGAAGCGGTCCATCAAAAAGTGATATGTTTTCCCGGTTCGTGCAAATTCGGTTCACCTGAGGCCTCTTGCGAATACCTTCCACGCAGGCGCTGCGCGCCCTCGACAGTTTTGCTCGTCACGGCAGCGTTTGGCGCGCCGCCGACGAGCTTCACCTTACCCGAAGTGCTGTCTCGCATCAGCTGCGACTGCTCGAGCGCGATCTCGGTTTCGATCTCTTGCAGCGCATCGGCAAGGGTGTGGCCCTCACCCCACGCGGCCAGCGTTACGCTGCCGATGTCCGGAAGGCGCTGACCGTGCTCGGCGACGCGGGAACGCAAAACAGCGGCGCCGGCGTCGGCGGCTCCTTCGGCATCTCGTGCCCGCCGGGCTTCGCCTCGATGTTCCTGTGCACGCATATCGGCGAATTCCAGCAGATGTATCCGGACGTGGCGCTCTCCGTGCTGACGCCGCGGCGACTCGATGACGTCTCAAATCCCGAGGCCGACGCCTTCATCACTTTCGGTGTCGGCAACTGGCCGAACCGGGCGGTGGAACTGCTTTGCGAAGTCTCCTTCACGCCACTCTGCAGCCCGAGACTGCTCAACAAGGTCGGCGGCTTTTCCAAACCCGCCGACGTGCTGCGCGCCAGCCTGCTCCATCTCAGCGACACCGAGGACTGGGCGCGCTGGCTGGCGCTGTCCAAGGTGGAAAATCCCGATACCGAAGGCGGCATCTTCTTTTCCGACATGAACCTCGTCTTCTCGGCGGCGATCGCCGGCCAAGGGATTGCGCTCGGCGACGAGCTGACCGGCCGCCAGGCGCTGAGCGAAGGCCGGCTGGTCAAGCCGTTCGAGGCGTCGGTCCCCTCGCCTCGTTCGTATTATCTGGTGTACGAGCATGCGAAGGCCGGGCATCCGGTGCTGAATGCGTTCAGCGACTGGCTAAGGGCGAAGTTGTCGGAGAACAGGCTTTAGGCGAATTGAGGTTAGCTGATCTCCCCTCTCGTGGAGGAGATTGGCAGTTCCAGCGCCGTTCCCTCTCTCGGACGTGAATCAAATTTGCCGATCAGGCGAAAACTATTCGGTTGCGGTGAGCCGCAGCCATGCCTACGATTTCATTGGGAACTGAGGAAGAGCCAGGATGCAGCAACCCGGCCGGGCCGCAGAAATCAAGGCGAACGGGATCGGCAAGAGCTTCGGCTCCTTCCGGGCGCTGGACAATCTTACGCTCGATATCGGCCGCGGCGAGTTCCTGACGCTTCTCGGGCCCTCCGGTTCCGGCAAGACCACCTTCCTGATGATCCTGGCCGGCTTCGTGCAGCCGAGCGAAGGCAAGCTTTTCAGCGACGGCGTCGACATAACCAACCGGCCGGCCGAACAGCGCGCCGCCGGCATGGTCTTCCAGGGCTATGCCCTGTTCCCGCATATGAGCGTGGAGCAGAACATCGCCTTCCCGCTCAAGGTGCGCAAGAAATCCGCCTCGGAAATCAAGCAACGTGTCGGCGAGATGGTCGAGCGCGTCGGCCTCAAGGGCCATGAGAAGAAACTGCCGGCGCAGCTTTCCGGCGGCCAGCAGCAGCGCGTGGCGCTGGCCCGCGCGCTGGTGTTCGAGCCGGGCGTGCTGCTCCTCGACGAGCCGTTCTCTGCGCTCGACAAGAGCCTGCGCGGCCAGATGCAGGCCGAGATGAAGCGGCTGCACCAGGAGACCGGCACCACCTTCGTCTTCGTCACCCACGACCAGAGCGAGGCGCTGGCGCTGTCGTCGCGCGTCGCCATCTTCAACCACGGCAAGCTCTTGCAGGTCGGCAGGCCGGACGAGGTCTATGACCGCCCGGCCAACCGCTTCGTCGCCGAGTTCCTGGGCGAGATCAACATGCTGCCGGTGAAGGGCGTGCGCCCCGCCGACAATGGCGCGACCGGGCTCTGCGAGGACCGCGCCGTCAACATGCGCTGCAAGGCCGAGACGATAAAGGGCGACGCCATCCTCGCCATCCGACCCGAGGACATGTCGATCGCGCCGGAAGCATCGGTCAACGAGAACGGCATCGCGGCGACCGCCGTCGCCTCGACCTATCTCGGTGCCGCGACCAAGCTAGACCTCACCACGCGCCAGGGCGCCAAGGTCACCGTCTCGGTGCCGAACGAGGTCGCCGCCGCGGCCTTGAGCAAAGGCAATTCCGTCTGGCTGACCTGGCCGGCGGAAAAAGGTTTCCTCCTTCCGGACGGAGGACAATAGAGAGCGCCGCCGCGGCCTAAATCGCCGCGCCGGCTTCCGGTTCAAATCAACGACAACAAGGGGAACTGACATGACGACCGATACGAAGAAACAAGCCATGGAAAACCTCGCGGAGCGGGCGAAGCGCGGCGAGATCTCGCGCCGGCAATTCGCGCAGCTCGCGGGCCTCGTGCTTGCCGGCACTCCGATGCTTCTGCGCTCGACCGGCGCTTTCGCCGAGACCAAGGGGCTGGTGCTGGTGAACTGGGGCGGCGATGCGATCACGGCTTACGACGCAGCCTATGGCCAGGCCTTCACCAAGGACACCGGCATCCCGGTCAAGATGGACGGCTCGGGCCCGACCGAGGGCGCGATCGCGGCGCAGTACAAGAGCGGCGCGCCGACCTGGGACCTGGTCGACGTCGATCCGTTCTCGGCGATCACGCTCGGCGGCCAGGGCATGCTTGAGCCGATCGACTACAAGGTCGTCGACAAGAGCAAGATGCGGCCGGGCTTCGGCTGGGAATATGCCGCTTCGACCTACTTCTTCTCCTATGTGATCGCCTACGACTCGCAGAAGTTCGGCTCCAATGCGCCGACCGGAATGGCCGACTTCTTCGACGTCAAGAAGTTCCCCGGCAAGCGCTCGCTCTACAAATGGGGCGTGTCGAGCTGGGAAGCGGCACTTCTGGCCGACGGCGTGGCGCCGGCCTCGCTCTATCCGCTCGACCTGAAGCGCGCGCATGACAAGATCGCCGCCTTCAAGGAAAACGTCGTCTCCTATTGGGGCGGCGGCGCCGAAAGCCAGAGCGTTCTGCTCAACGGCGAGGCCTCGATGGCGATCGTGTGGTCGACCCGCGCCTCGCTGATCGAGCAGGATTCGGGCGGCCAGATCAAGTTCATCTGGGACCAGGGCCTGATTTCGCCCGGCGCGCTCGCGGTGCTGAAGAACAACCCCGGCGGCAAGGACGCGGCGATGAAGTTCATCGCCAGCGCGCAGGATCCACAGAAGCAGCTCGTCATGTTCGACAAGCTCGGCCAAGGCCCGGCGAACCCTGCGGCCGACGCGCTGATCTCGGCCGACAAGAAGCGCATCAACCCCGTCGATCCGGAAAACATGAAGAAGCAGATCCCGCTCGACATGGAGTGGTACGCCAGGAATTACGGCGCCGCACTCGACGAATACACCAAGATCATCTCGGCTTGACCGGCCGAGATCCTCAACCCCGATGAGAGGCATCCTCTCCGACAGGATGGGCGCGGCGCTGCTGATGGCGCCGCTGCTCCTGTTCCTTATCCTTGCCTATGCCTGGCCGTTCCTCGGTGTGGTGAAGTGGAGTTTTACGCTTCCAACGCCAGGGCTGGAGCAATATCACGCCCTGCTTACCGATGATCTCGTGCAGTCGGTGTTCATCCGCACGCTGCGCATCGCGGCGATCGTCACCGTCGTCTCGGTCACCGCCGCCTATGCGATCACCGTCGTCTGGGTGCGCGGCAGCCCGACGCAGCGCGTGCTTGCCGAATTCTGCATCCTGGTGCCGTTCTGGATCTCGGTGCTGACGCGCGCCTTCGGCTGGGTGGCGCTGCTCTCCAACCGCGGCCTGATCAACACCTGGTTGCAATCGATCGGCTTCATCTCGGAGCCGCTGACCCTGGTGCGCAACGAGTTCGGCGTCATCGTCGGCATGTCGCATTTCCTGATACCCTTCGCGGTGTTCCCGCTGGCGTCCGCCATGCGCAGCCTTGACGAGCGGGTGTTGCTCGCGGCGCGCGGCCTGGGCTCCAGCCGCATGCGCACGTTCTGGACGGTGTTCGTGCCGATGACGCGCTCCGGCATCATCGGCTCGGCGCTGATCACCTTCGTTTTCTCGCTCGGCTTCTTTGTCACGCCGGCGATCCTTGGCGGGGGCCGCAGCGTGATGATCGCGGAGCTGATCTATCTGCGCATCTTCCAGAGTCCGGACTGGGGGCTTGGCGCGGCGATCAGCGTCGTTCTGGTGGTGTTCGTCGGCGCGCTGATGGCGCTCCTGTTCCGCTACGTCAAACCGAAGCAACTGGTGTAGCGCGATGCCGACTTATCGCCCCGGCCCCGTCTCGCTCATCCTCGCCGTGCTGGTGGCGCTGTTCCTGCTGATGCCGCTGCTTGCCGTCATCCCAGTGTCGCTGACGCCGAGCCGCATGCTGACCATGCCGACGGGTGAATTGTCGCTGCGCCATTACCGCTCGCTGATCGAGGATCCGCGCTGGCTGGAATCGATCCTACTCTCGCTCAGGATCGGCGTCGTCAGCAGCATCCTTTCCACCGCGCTTGCCCTCACCTTCAGCCTCGGCGTGTGGATGTTCCAGCCGCGCTTCACCGCCGCGCTCGTCGGCTTCGTGCTGTTGCCGATGGTGGTGCCGCCGGTGGTCTCGGCCGTCACGCTCTATTTCCTGCTCACCTCGGTCTCCGGCCTCACCTCCTTCTTCGGCTACGACACCTGGCTGGGTGTGGCGATGGCGCATTCGGTGATGACGGTGCCTTTCGCCACGGTGCTGATCCTGGTGTCGCTCAGCCAGCTCGACCGCCGTATCGACCTTGCCGCGCGCGGCCTTGGCGCGAGCGTTTGGGAACGCGCGACGCGCGTCATCATGCCCAACATCAAGTTCGGCATCGTCACCGCGGCACTGCTGTCCTTCGTGCTCTCCTGGGAGGAGATCGGCGTGACGCTGTTCATCACCTCGGTGAACGCCATCACCTTGCCGCGGCTGATGTGGATGGGCCTGCGCGACAACATCGATCCGGCGATCGCGGCACTTTCGGTGATTCTGATCATCATCACCGTGCTGGTGCTCGCCGTGCGCAGCGTCGTCGCAAGGCAGCGAACCGCACGCTAAACGGCCTGATCAGTCAAACCTGACCGAGACGCGGCCGAACCTGCCCAAATCGCCGGTGACTTCATCGCCGGGCTCGACTTCTATCGGCTTAACGCAGGTGCCGGTTATCACCACCTGCTCCGGCTGTAGCGCGATGCCGAGGCCCGACAATTCGTTGACGATCCATTGAAGGGCAATCCGGGGGTCACCCAGCACGGCCGCCCCCGATCCGTCATGGCGCGACTTCCCGGCGACGAAGGCGACCACCGGGTGCTTCGCCAGATCCACATCGCGCCAACCGTCTTCCACGGCCTCGCCAATGACAAACAGATTGGCGCAGGCGTTGTCCGCGATGAGCTGCGCCGCGCCGACCGCGCAGAAATCGTCGTATCGCGAGTCCGGTATTTCGATCGCCGGATGCAATGCCGCCACCGCATCCATCACCTCGGCGATCTCATAGGGCTCGGCGCGCGGCTGCAGCTCGCGGCCGAAACGAAAGGCGAATTCGATTTCGGCCACGCGCATCCTGCTGGTCGCCAGCGAAACGGTTCCGCCGACGTCGACCGCCTTCTCCGCCAGCAGGCGCCCGGCCATCGGACCGTCGACATTGATGTGCCTTTGCCCGGCAAGGCTGGTTGCGGCGATCTTCCAACCGAAAAGCGGAGCCGCGGAGCGATCCATCACATGCGACTGGACGGCATAGCCTTCGGAGCGGGTGCGTGGCCGCAGGAGCTCGGGTATCGCATCGAAGCGGGTGCCGTTGTCCCAGTGGTTCACCAGCAGGTGTGAAGCGGCCCTGGCCTTTTCTGGATCGAACATCGTCAGCACCGAAAAATCAAAAAATGCCGCGCTGCCCGTAGATCGGGAGCCCGGCATGGACATTGCGCAATGTGAACGGATCGAGACGATAGGTGACCGGGAATCGAGAGTCCAGATCGGCAAGGCGATGGAGTACCGCGACGGCACAAGGCATGCCGTGACCGCAGAACGAAAGAGGCCCGCCGGGAGCGGCGAGCCTCTTACGGAGCCGAAGTGGAAGCTCGGCACCGTCATGATCCGGGGGTGTGGATCGACTCGAAATTTAGCCAACAGCGCCCGCCCCGGCGACTTACAAATCTGTAATCTTCGGCCCGGCAGGATCAGGCGACACCAACAAAAAGAGGCACGTTATCATAGTCTTGCGAGCGTCCGCGATCGCGCCGTCACGGCGCCTTCAATCAAAAGTGATGGAGCGGAAACCGGCTGACTACCGATTCCGCGGCAACATTCTGGTCAGCACCGTGTCCCGGCGAATGAAGTGGTGATAAAGCGCAGCCATGGCGTGCAAGCCGGCCATGATCAATATGCCGTTCGCGCAGAGCGAATGAAGCTCGCGAATAGTGCGTGAGGTCACCCTGTCCGGGGCGAAGGGTGCGGGAATCGTAAGCAGGCCGAAGAAGCTCAACGTGTCGCCCCGGAACCAGGTCAACAGGATCCCGAGGACGGGGATGGCGATGAGCAGGGCATAGAGAATGAAATGCCCGATCTTCGCCGCTGCCTGCTCGACAGCGGGCATTTCCGACGGAAGGCCAGGCGCGCCCCTGAGGCCGCGCAGCACCACCCGCCAGAACACGAGCGCGGCCAGGAGAAGGCCAAATGAAATGTGCAACCGCCAGAAGAATGCGACCGCGGGATCCCCGCGGGGATAGAATGCGTCGCCATAGGTCAGGGCATAGAGCAGGACGACGAGCGCGAATAGTGTCCAGTGAAGGAACTTCTGGGTGGACGTGTAGGTCATGGCGAGGGCCATTCCGAAGGGCTCCGTTTGACAGGTCTTCCCGTTTCGGACGCTTTCCCGGCAGACTTGTGGCCGCTAAATTAAGAATTCGTAAGACTTCGACACCCGGCAAAACGCAAACCAGCGATTTGCGTGTCGCATTGCCGTCTATTCTCGTCCACGCCATCGAGGCGCCGCGCCAGACGAAGGCCCCCCGGCCTCGTCCGTGCGTAGCAGTCAGTTCAGGCGGCTTGCGGCCGCCGCATCCTCTCGACAAACGCCTGCCTTGCCGGTCCGGCAAGCGGCTTGTCCATGGCCAGCAGGCCATCGAGCAGCGCCAGGAGTTCGCGCGCTGCCGAAGACTTGCAGGAATAATAGACCATCTGACGATCGCGGCGGGTTTCGACCAGGCCAAACCTGCGCAGTTTGGCCAGGTGTTGCGACAGCGCCGATTGGCTGAGTTCGACCTTGTCAGCGAGCACGCCGACAGAGAGTTCGCCCTCGGCCAAGTAGTTCATGATGAGCAGACGCTTCTCGTTGCCCATCACCGCGAGAAAGGCTGCCGCGCTTTCTGCGTTGGCGGTAAGTTTCTTGGTGACCATCGATTTCCCCATGGTTCATGCTCTTCCGAAGGCCATGGGGGCAATGGCTTCAGAGTTCCAGAGCGTTGGTGGGCATGCCCCGATTTGGACACGGGACCTGCCCTGCTTCTTTTCAACCAGAACCCCTTCGTAACCCGGTTGCCACCACGTCGGGGTTGTTGGTCTCGGACAGAACGCGCGGTGCTTTTCTGGGCGCAAGTCAATGCAGACTCGGAAAAATTCCACGCTGCTAATGCGTATCAGCGAAGCGCTCATTCGGCAAGAATATAACGAGGCCGGCAAAGCAATGTCCAACCGCGGGCATGCAAGCATCACAGCCGGCGTGACCGGTCGAGAGACCTCGGCCACGATGTTGCCGCGACTCACTCCCGATCTCGAAGCGTGCTAATATTAGCCGGGCAAAGGAGACCGGGCTGTAGGAGGAAGCCATGTCCGTCGTACGCAACACGTTCACCCCCGACGAGACGGCCATGCTTGGCCGTGTCTACGAAAACGGCAATGTCGAGGGCGAGACCGCCGAGCAGAAGGAGGCGCGCGCCTCGCGCATCCTCGCCAATTACATGGCAGGCATCACCGACGAGGCGGAACTGATGGAGCTTTCGCGAAGGCCGCTTGGACGATGAGCCGCGCGTGCCGCATTGGTGAGACGGCTTCACATTAAGTTGACGGTTCGCGGGGCAACTCTACGGTAAAATATATCGTTCTCCTCTACGGTATCGTTCCCCGACATATTCCGGGAGGTTAGCGATGATCCAAGGATGGTTTTCGAGGCCGGTCGAAGTCGCCGTGGGCGTTTCCGGCTCGATCCGCCACATATCCAACGCCGAGCAAGCTGTCGAACTGCTGACGGGCCAATGGCGCGATGCCGGTAGCGCCCCGCATGGCGCGGCGCTGCGCGCGTGCCGCCGGGCGATCCGCGGCGACGTCGCGGCAGACAATGCCAGGGAGGCCTTTGTTGTCGCCGCGCGCGAGGCGCATGTGCTGGTGGAATAGAGCGGACCGGCGTTCCACAAGCCCGCCTATCGATAGTAAAGCCACAAGAGCACCAGCACCGCGAATACCGCCGGAGAAAGCAGGATTCCGGCCCGAAAAATGCACATAGCCAGCTGAAGCGGAGTGAGCATGCCTGGCGGCGTCGGCCCTATTGGTCACGCAACTTGACGGAGAACCGACGCGCCGTTCCAAACGGGCGCAAACGATCAGTTTCAGCGCGAGCACGGCTCATCCGCGCTTCCTCGTAGAGTCCGAAAGCGGTCGCTATCAATGTGGCAACGGTCATGGTGGATGCGAGCACGGCGATAAGCATGAGAGGTCTTCCCGCGTTTCATCAGCCTGCCGGATTCATTAGAGTCTTTCACGTTTTGACGGATGCGTATCCGGAGTT
Source organism: Mesorhizobium sp. B4-1-1 (assembly GCF_006439375.1). Classification (NCBI taxonomy): domain Bacteria; kingdom Pseudomonadati; phylum Pseudomonadota; class Alphaproteobacteria; order Hyphomicrobiales; family Phyllobacteriaceae; genus Mesorhizobium; species Mesorhizobium sp. B4-1-1. Next base: position 38 of record NZ_VFTH01000008.1, on the reverse strand, counting down.
TGCGAAGTAGTTGCTGCATTCGGCTGCCTCGATAGTTT